>NZ_JAUBRA010000157.1:0-2560 GCF_036701555.1 Microcoleus sp. Pol10D4 | reverse complement strand
AGACTCAGATGTGCATATTTAAATAATGAGATTAAAATGGGTAGGTATGCTTAGTTAAAAAGCGGGATGCTCCCTTTCATTTTGACTAGCTAACCAGTATAACGCCTTTTTTTCTGCGTCTGATAAACGCTCTAAATGAGATTCTAAGATCGGTTCTAAGTCACTTAAGAATAAATCATTTACATCGGATAAAAACCGGGAAACGCTACCATCAAATAACTCCAAAATAGTGGCAGCAATGATATTTAGCCAGGAAGGATGACCTTGATAAAGGGTGATCAAGTCTGACCATTTTTCCTCATCGACTAATCCTTTTTGTTGAAAAATTTCTGCTGCTTCTTCTCCTAACCCTTTGAGGTGTAAGCTTCGCGTGGAGAGGTTTTCGGCTTCTAAATTCGCGATTTCTTTGGGCTTTTCCCAACTGAGGAGGATTAAACAACTCTGATGAGAGGATGTGGCAATTTGTTTAAAAAATTTGCCATAGTCTTCATAGCCTGCTAAATATTGACCGGCTAATTGACTACCACTAAAAATATTCTGTACGTCATCAAGAATGACTAGACAGCGAGAAGATCGGAAATAATCGAGGATTGTGGGTAATGGGGGTTGTTGCGATCGCCCAAAAAATTGCTTGAGTTCGGTTTTGACGGTTGAAAGTGCGGGTGTGTGGGTGAGGCTTAACCAAATAATATAATCAAATTCGGTTTGAATTTGTTCGATGAGTTTGAGGGCGATCGCACTTTTGCCAATTCCGCTTAAGCCGTAGATGGTAATCAAGCGGGTGTGGGCTTGCAAAATCCATTGTTTGAGGGTGGAGAGTTCTGAGGTGCGATCGTAAAAGTAAGGGAGTTCGGGTGCGTCTGTTAAATCGATTATGGGCGATCGATCTTTATTTTGGGGAGAGTCAGGGGGTGAGGGCGATCGCTGCTTGACCTCTTCTGCATCTTGCCTTTTTTCTCCACAGATATTGATATTGCTTCTATTAATTTTACTATTAACTATCTGTGAACAGTTACCATAATTGTAAATACTTGATACTGCTTTACTTTCTAAAATAGATCGAACATTAGATTGTTTAATATCTTCTTCCAATATCTCAGAGAGCATCTTCCATAATTTTCCAGCAACTTGTTTAATACGATCTTCACTACGATTGCCTTTTTTCGCTATTTCAGAATATTTCTCACCTTGCCAAACTTCTTGTAATATACGTCTTTGTAACGAGTCCAGATGTTTTTCCTTCTTTATAAATACTTGCTCGTCAGTCCATTGTAAAACCTCTTCGATATCCATAGCTAAAAGTGGGATTAGTTTTGACGATTGCACCATATCACACTTTATAACACCTTAGCAACTAAATAACACTTTTTATTAGCAATAAAAAGTCTAAAAAAAATTAACTGTACACTCAATAACACTTTTATAAATATCAAAAAATCTAGTTGCAGAGTAAAATAATTAGAGATACAAGGACTCTAATATAAATTTATAAGTTATCAAATGCTCTGGAGGAAATATGACACGGTTTAACTGGTTTGCCAAAGGTGCCTTTCAAGGAGATCAGAAACTCACTTCTGGGGATATGCAGCGGATCATTGGCGAATTTAATAAATGTTTGCCACGCATTCTGGGGACACCTGAAGTTTTAGAGGAGATAACCTTTGAGGAGGCTATAAGTTATTTCCAGAGCGATCGCCCAGCAACTCCTAATTTAAAAAAAGGAGCAATTATTCGCCAAGAGCATCCCGAAGGGCAAATTTTAGGACAGGTATTTTTAGACGAAAAGAATAACCTGGTTTGTCATTCAAATGGCATACCTTATGGTCGTCAGTTGATTGCCAAAAAGCTAGACAAAAAATTAACTGATGTCTTGGGCAATCAAGAATTAGTTGCCATTGAGTTGAATGCCAAAGAATCTGGTGAATCTCAGCTTACTGAAGAACCTACTCAAAAATCGCGCATTGTAAAAGTTTCTAAGATAGTTAGTATCATTATTTGGTCGATTATAATTCTAATTGTATTCATCCCGTTACTGGGACGATTAATTATGAGTCAGGCTTTAGCGGCAGAATTAACCTCTCCTCCCTCCCTAGAAGTTACTCAATCTCTAGTCGCCCTTGGTGGAAGAGAAGAAGCTTTCAAAAAAGCTTTGAACAGTGCCAATCAAAGTGCTAAACAATATGCTAACACTGAATTAAATCGGTGGGAGGCTGATTTAATCAATCGAATTGATACGGATTTTTTAAATTGGTATTTTAATTATTTTAATCAGAAACACCAAGAATTTGGTGTTCTTTTTCAATATATAGGCGAGAACGTTATGAATGGGTTTAATCCGACTATAGTCAATGAAAAGATTGCCAAAAGCATAAATGACAATATTCAAAGAGAATTTTCTAGGAGAGTATTACAAGCAAATTCAGCAGAAATGAAATTTCATACAATAGTAATTGATACAGCTAATTTTTATATTGAACAATTATCTACTCCCTTCCCGCTAGAAGACTATAGAATGAGATTATAGATATGTTGAATCGTGTTGGCAATTTGGATGGGAGTC
>NZ_JAUBRA010000156.1:0-2577 GCF_036701555.1 Microcoleus sp. Pol10D4 | reverse complement strand
AAATTAAAGTCGGCGACTCCCTCACGAGAGTCGCCGCTCTCCAAAACCGTGCTTGATAGTTTCCCATCACACGGCTCCTCAATGACTCGGTGATTGTCACTCATACCGCGTTACCAACATATCCTCTTTCCAGAACCATTCTGTATGTGAGGGTGGCTTAGGTTTAGCACTTTTACAGCTAGATTTTTTACCCAGACTGCCATCTGTAGCAGTCTTTATATCGTGGCAATGTCTGTGAAGTAAGTCCCAGTTGTCATAAGAATCCTTTCCACCTTTCGATTTAGGAATTCTGTGGTCAACTTCCATGACATCTTCGTCTCGAAAATGTAATCCGCAGTGAGAACATTTACCCTTTTGAATCTTAAGAAGTGTTGCCACTCTTTTGGGACTTTCAGGGTGTTTTCCCATTCTTGTACTCCAATACACCAGGTTTCCGTCGTATGGTGACGATTCGCCTTTAACTTTGGCATGGTCTATGATTTTTATTTGACCATGTTTGCGTAACCGGAGAGGGTTAGTCCCTTCTTCCCTGGTTGCGAATACCCAGTGATCATTGCCTATGGTTTGCCAGTATTTATTTGACACCCATGTTTTCGATTTTTTCGGATGGCGATGATTTGCCCAAGCTCTGAGTTTTTGATACACCAAGGATTCTAATTTATAGAAGACTTTGCTACTTGGAACCGTTCGGTAATAGTTAGCCCACCCTATAATTAGAGGATTCAACCTCTTAATTAAATCTGATTGAGATTTAACTGTGTGGATGTCTATTACTCTTGCGATTTCTTTGAGGTGTATTTTAACTTTTGCTGAACTTGGGGTGATGATTGTGCTGAAACCCAGTAATTCACCTTGGGGATTTTTCCCGCTAGTGTATTTGCCAGATGGATATTGCCTGACTTTAAACCCCAGGAAATCAAATCCTGGAGATTGTCCATCATGGCTGCTCATTGTGTGAGCTATCCTTGTTTTACTGGATTTTAGCTCCAAACCCATGCCTTTTAACCATTCAGAGATGATCTCTTTACACTTTTGAACGACGGTTAAGTCTTCGTGGAGAATTACGAAGTCATCGGCGTATCTTATTAAGGATATGCTTCTACATTTCTGTTGCCAGCTTATTTGTCCTTTTCCTTTTGGCTTTTTGATGTCCAAGGTTTTGGCAAATTCCTTAATTCGATGTTCCATCCCGTGGAGAGCTATATTAGCCAGTAGTGGAGAAATGACTCCACCCTGTGGCGTACCCTCAAGTGTTGGAAACAACTGTTGTCCGTCCATCACTCCCGCTCGGAGCCATGCCCTGATTTGGCGGTGTAAAAGCGGGAATGTATTTAATTTTTTAAGCAGTGCTTCATGGTCGATTTTGTCGAAGCATTTGGCGATGTCGGCATCTAGCACATATTTTTGCTTATACCTAATCGCATTAAATATTGCCCCGATAGCATCTTGGCACGAGCGTCCAGGTCTGAACCCGTATTGGTTCGGTTCAAATCGCGCTTCCCATTCTGGTTCTAGTGCCAGTTTAACGAGCGCCTGCAATGCCCGGTCTTTCATTGTCGGGATTCCTAAAGGTCGCTTCTCTTCTGTACCAGGCTTGGGAATCCATACTCGCCTGGTCGGGCTGACCTTTGAACTCAGGTTTATATTACCTATTAGGTCAAGGCGTTGCTTTGGGGTTAGTGATTTGACACCATCCACACCTGCCGTCTTTTTTCCTTTGTTATCCTGAGTAACCCTACGAACCGCTAAGCATTTTGCAGCCTTGGACTTCATCAACAACTTTTGGAGTCTGCGAAGTGCCTTAATATCACCACGATTGGCGGCTTGATAGATTCTTTTCTGCAACTTGAACACGACTCTTTCCAGCTTTCGCCAGGGAGTCTTGTTCCATTCATACATCGGTTTTACCGTGCTCATGACTTTTACATTGCTACTGGAGACTCTATCTTCCGAGACACCGTGGGTCTGTCTGCATATCTCCCTCGTTACAGGGGAGCTTTCGCTTTTGACCCAATCTCTCCTTGCCGTTGCATCTGGTTAGCACCTACTCTGAAAATCGACTTTTTCAGAGAGCAAACGGTAGGTTATTTCGTTCCTGTTCGTCTTTGTTTAGAGTTTTTAGGGTGGTACTTTCCACCGGGTTTATTACAGAGTGCTTGGTTGGTCAAGCTAATAATTGCCAACCCTGTGGTAAATTGAGGGTGAAGTCTCTTTATTACCAATCCTTGCCCTTTTGGGACTCCCAGCGTATCAACCTGTTTCGCTGGTTTTCTCTCACGATGGTTCGGATGTACCTTTGCTTTCGCTACCCATAAACTCCTGCTCGACGGGATTCTAGAATAGGTTTTCCAGTTACCGCCTTTTCACCCCGCTTTACGGATTGATGGCTAATCGCTACCGTAGGGGTGATGCTTTCACCGCTGCACCTGCGGGATGGGACTTGAACAGTGTTCTCACCCACAAGACGAACAAGTTGTCATCTAACAAGGGATTAAAGTGCGAACTCAATCCATATTGGATTACCTTGTTAGAGCCTGAGTTCCCCCCATTTCTGGGTTTCTTCAGAACGAAACGCAC
>NZ_JAUBRA010000155.1:0-2595 GCF_036701555.1 Microcoleus sp. Pol10D4 | reverse complement strand
TCATTCTGCCTATTCAGGACGGCGATGTCTGAGGGGTTTCACCCCTCAGACATTCGCCAACAGTCTCTTGAAACCGCCGACTCTACACAGATTGAGTTACATGATGGCGGCTGGTCAATTTATCCAATTGATTCACCAACAAACTTAGGAACAATCCCACATCAGTGACAACTCCAATAGACTCGATCGATCCCCGATCGCTCAATTTCGTCACCACCGCCGGATTAATGTCCACACACACCATCTTCACACCAGCCGGCGTCATATTTCCCACACCAATTGAGTGCAGCATAGACGACAGCATTAACACCATATCCGCACCGCGTAACAGCTCAGTATATTCTTCTTGAGCCTTAACTAAATCCATTTGTGTGTCAGGAAGTGGCCCGTCATCACGGATCGAACCGGCAAGAGAAAACGGTATATTGTGCTTCACGCACTCGTACATCACACCGTTAGTAACCAAGCCTGCTTCAACAGCTTTTGCAATACTCCCGTAACGTCGCACACTGTTAATTATTTTCAAGTGATGGCGGTGTCCGCCGCGCACAGCAACACCGCGTTTCATGTCAACCCCTAAAGAGGTTCCCATATTCGATTGTTCCATGTCGTGAACTGCGATCGCATTTCCACCCAACAACGCTTGTACGTAACCTTCGCGAATCAAATGCGCTAAATGTTCGCCACCGCCAGTGTGGATCACAACAGGCCCTGCGGTAACTACAACTTTGCCACCGCGATCGCGAATTTGGCGCAATTCCCACGCTACTTGTTCCACCACCAATTCGACGCGGCGTTCGCTAGAAACGCTGCCCGACATAAAACTGAATTCTTGAGAATTGCGCTGTTCCCGCGATTCTGTTTTGCGGATAGTGCGGATACCCACTACATCAACAACGACTTTTTCTCCTACTTTTAAGTCGCGCAGTAATTTACATTTAGCCACTGGGCCATCAGCAGTTTCAGTAATAGCAACAGCACCATCCATCCGCTGATTTTGCGCTTTCACCCACTGGTTATTTACCCGCACTTCCGTGGGATAAATTGTACTCACATAAAAGTCGTCCGGGCCAACGCCATCTTGCACTACCGGTTCTAAAATAGCGTCGCAAATCTCTTGTGGTGGCGGCACTGCACCCAAGTCAATCAGCATTCCCATCATTTCTTCCATCACATCGTGGGAAGGAGCCGAAACTTTAACGTCGGCAGATGATGTACTTTGCCGCTGCTCTCCCAGATTGAAATTGAGCACTTGGAAACTGCCACCGAGATCGACAATTAAGTCCAAAGCGCGGCTGATTAAACCTGCATCGAGCAAGTGACCTTCCATGCGAATTGTGCGGCTTTCTACCATCACGTTTGCCGATCGATCTTCTTGCACCGGTTCTGTTACCCGCAGCGTCAAACACTTACAGGCGCCGCCCGCTTTCAGAAATTCGCTCATCGGCGTTTCAATTACTTGAAAACCGGCCTGAGTAATGCGCGTTTTCAAGGCTTCGCTAACCTTATTCATTACCACAACTTTGTCAATATTGACGGCATTGCAGGCAAAATTTGCGGCATCGGCTTCTTCAATGGCAATGCGTTTTTCCGGCGCAACTCGCATTTCAATTAAGCGGTTGGAGTAAGAGTCAAATGCTGCTGGATAGTAGAGCAAATAGCCGCCTGTCAGAGGACAAAAACAGGTGTCTAGGTGATAGAAACGTTCGTCAACTAAACGCAGCGAAAGCACTTCTATGTTGAGCCATTTTGCTAGTAATGGGTGCGAGTCGAGTTCGGAACGGAAGCCGTATCCCGCCCACAACCAGCGTCCTTCGCGATCGAGCAAAGCATCGCCAGCGCCCTCAAACGGCAAGTCTTTCGGGAGTTCGTGTACGGTGAAACCTTTGCTTTCAAACCATGCTTTGAAATAGGGTTCTTCGCCTTGGCGTTCTTTGTGATAGAAACGGCTGAGGACGAAGGTATTGCCTAAAAGTAAGCCTGCGTTGGCGGTGAACACCATATCCGGCCAGCCTTTTTCGGGCGGTACCAGGTCTACAACGGCGTTGTCTTTGAGGACGTGGTAAAGTTTTTCCCACTGTTCGACGGCGCGATCGCGCGATGATTTGTGGACATTTCCCTCCATCCACGGATTAATCACGTAATCCACATCGTAGTGGTCGGGAGCGCACATGAGGAAGCGAATTGAGTCAGTCATAATTCAGTTAAAATGTGGTAGACGCTACAGCAGACGTATGTTGACAGAGTTTGTATAATAGCAACTGTAATATTCACTACTAATTTTAGCAGCGCAACGTCTGGGGCCTCAAAAGGCTAACTCTTGATTGTATCATGTTTAAGATGAGAGTACACTAAATGACAGACCGTTCGCAGGAAATACTGGAGAAAATGTCAGGTTATGACGCACTCTAAAATAGGCTCTGAGAGACGATTAATATGAGCTCCGTTGAATTGCTCCAACTCTTACTGTCGGGGCGGGTTTAGGCTCATCTCTGGCTTATATTATAGATGGTTAGTGCAATACTCCGGACAGTTTTTAAAGAGGAATGCGATCGCAATAAAATAGAGAAGTGAAAAAAGTGAGTGCAATCTGAA
>NZ_JAUBRA010000049.1:0-55896 GCF_036701555.1 Microcoleus sp. Pol10D4 | reverse complement strand
CTGGCAGGAAATCGGAGAATATTTAACAATTCCTAGTCGTCGTAGTCAGCGAATAAATGTACTAGGAATTATGAATCGAAATAACCATCTTGAAACTTATATTTCATCTCAAAGTATTAATTCAGATGTGGTTATTGCCTGTATTGATGCTTTTTTCCCCACCGTAGATAAGCCAACGGTGATTGTCACTGATCAAGCTTCTATTCATACCAGTGATGCTATTGTTGACAAACTTGAAGAGTGGAAACAACGTAATATTACTCTCTTTGAGTTGCCTTCTTACTCTCCAGAATTAAATTTAATTGAAATTTTATGGCGGTTTATTAAGTATGAATGGATTGAGATATCTGCTTACAAGAATTGGGGTACTTTTGTTACCTCTGTGGAAAAAATCCTGAAAGAATTTGGAGAAAACTATGTAATTAATTTTGTCTAGCTACTTACTATGTATTTGTGTAATTAATTCTGTCTGACTACTTAAAAGCGATCGTTCTAGTCCGCATCAAGGTAGTGGAAAACTTCTCCAAAACTTCGGAATCTTGTAGCGGGCTGGCGGCATAGTGGCTAGCCCGCTAACCGTCCGTCCTATCAGAGAAACCCTACAAACCAGAGCAAAGAGAATGCGTTACTTTATGTAGAAGGGCATTGATCACTAAAAATGTGCTCAACGCCTAGCGGTATCAAAAGTTTAGGAATCACAAAAGTTCTTGATGAGTTCCACTATAAAAAAGAGCGATCCACCGTTAACACCTTCGCCTTCAGCAACTATTTGCTCCATTCGTCCCATGCTGCCAAAGCCACTTTTGCGATGACTTCCTCGCGTACCGCATCGTTTGCTCTAGAGTCTGAAACAAAAACAGCGATCGCCAGATGCCGTCCATTGGGGAGCGTCACGAGTCCAACATCATTGGTTGCAGCCGTCACTCCATTTACAGTAGAAGAAGTACCGGTTTTGTGAGCTACAACCGTCCCATCAGGCAACAGTCCTTTAATGCGCTTTGGGCCTGTAGTTGTCTCTGTCATCAATTGCAGCAATAAAGCTTGACTAGATTTGGAAAGTCCTTTTCCCTCATGAAAGGCGCGCAACAAAACGATGGTGGCATCAGGTGTTGCATAGTTACGATACTGCACTGCTGTGTCTTGCCCTAGCTCCTTCTCCGTGTTAGCAACGACGATATCGTTGACGCCAATACCCCGCAAATACTCCGTGACAATCATTGGTTTTCCGAGTTGTCGTAACAGCACATCAGAAGCCGTATTATCACTTTCAGAAACCATGTACTTCAATAGTTCAGCCAGACTGAATTCCATTCCCTGCGATTTCTCGTCGAGAATCCGACTACCCTGGAGGACATCACTGGCTTCAACACGAATTTTCTGGTCTAGCTTCAGTTTTCCTTGGTCTACTTGAGCCAGAACAGCCATTGCAATAGGAAATTTGTAAACGCTTTGCATCGGAAATTGCTGATTTCCATTCAGACTCACTGACTCTCCGGTTTCTAGCACTGTGGCTGTAACTCCAACACGCCCGATCGCTGCTTGAGAAATTTGTTCGATCCGATCGCGTAATTCGTTGGTGCGATCGGCGTTGGATATTGTGATACCGCGAGGCGCACTTGTCTCGGTGTTGGGAGCGTCTTCTCTATTACTGGAGGAGTTAACGCTCGTGCAACCAAGAGTCAGTAAACACAAGCAAAATGTGTAAATCCAAACTTTTTTAATCGCTGGAATCATGTCAATAGTTCTCGGTTAGGGTGAAGCCGTATTAAGGATAGAATAAGTTAGGGGTGAGGTTTTAATGGGTACAGCTTCGACTCTACCTCTCGGCTGTAGCCCTAATAGATTAACGAGGAAAGAATGGTATGTTACATTGATTAACCATTAACCGAGAGAATCGTTAGGTCATCGCACACGAGCGCTCAATTAATTGTTGTAACATCCGATCGATCTCAGCGATCGATCGGATGTTGAGACAAAAAACATTCTCAAGGGTAGCGCGTAACTCTGCAACCGTTGAAAGGACGCGGTGTTCTGTTCGACCATCCAAATAATGCACCGTAAACTGATTGTTCCACAAGGCATAACGACAATTTGAATCCGGTTTTGCCACCATCAAATTAGTAACAAAAATCGAGTTTGGATGAGTTGAAACATACCAATTACTCACCTCATAATCGGGTAATTCTTGCTCCTGAAGGTCGAATCTGTAAAGGGATTTCCACTCCTGCTTGATATATGCTTGCATAATGTAGCTGCGATCGGTTGCAATCAATCGAAATGGTTCATGGGATGTAGGTTGTTCAATATCCGGTATCAAAGCAAGCGGCGCGGTAAGCGTTAATCCTCCGAATCCCACATCTGCAATGTATGGCTCTCCATCAATATTGACCCCCAGCACCATATGGCTGCGAGGTGCGATCGTCCCCCCCCGATGGCAAATTCCACAGCACGCGGGCTGCTAGATTCGTTACCTCAAAGCCAAGAGCAAGCAAAACAGCCCGCAACAATGAGTTTTGCTCAAAACAATAGCCACCCCGTCCTTCGTGGATTAGTTTTTGTTGCAAGGATGCTAAATCCAGCTTCACAGGTTGTTTCAGGAGTGAATTGAGGTTTTCAAAGGCGATCGTGTGGGAATGTCGCTGATGAATTGCCTGTAACGTTGTCAGCCTGGGCGAGGAGTCACCGCTATAGCCAATTCGTTGAAAATAGGCATCCAGGTCTATCTCAGTCAGTCGCTGTTGCAATTGCATATTTTATTATCAGAGTCAATGCTGAGTTTATTCATGGGTAATAATTAATCATTACGCATCCAACGTTCCTTCATGTTTAACATCGGAGAAATCATAGATTGTGAGCGCTCCTTCACGTCGAATCATCCGCTTCCCCAGCATATCGCTCCTTTCATCCCATCAAGTAAATCGGTAATGTCTCTTTGGTCGGGGTCGCGATTAGCGCATAGCTGTGCTGACATAACGCATCTCCTTTGCTAATCTCAAAGTTAGTTCTTTACCGCAATTGCTCATGGGTAGCCAATCTACAGCCAAAACTATCTTTCTGGTCGCCTCTATGGTGGGCTGGCTTATCGTTGGTGCATCTTTGATGTATCTTTTTCCGGTCGTCGCAGATTGGTTAATATCCTCCGCTCGCACCCATCTATGGATGCAGACCCTCAGCCGTAGCGGTTACAATCCTATGCTGGCTTGGGTAGGAGGAGGCATCACTCTGGTTATTACCGTGTCGGGGTATATCCTCTGGCATCAGAGGTTTGAAGGCAAGATTTAGAGCGATGTTGACACTCCTCGACTATCAGGTACGAGGATTCTTGGTTCACAGGGATTCCAACGAATTTACCCTCACCAAGCATCTTGACCGTATGCCCTACGGCTGCAAGCCCTCTAATTAAAACTACTTGTGCTGCTGCAACATCTCTGTCTGTTGTATACCCACAGCTAGAACAAGAATGGGTTCGCTCCGACAGTTCTTTCTTGCCTGTCTCCACACCACAATTAGGACAAATTTGACTTGTTTTATGAGCACTTACTTTCTGAAAACACACACCATGCTTAAAACAGGTTTGCTGCAAGATAGTAAAGAATTGCCCCCAACTAGCATCTAAACAGTGCTTACCGAGCATTGCTCTAGACAAACCAATCAAGTTCAAATCTTCAACAAATATCATTCCTGCATCTTCGCAAAGTTGGTGTGCTAGTTTCCAGTGCCAGTCTTTGCGACAGTTGGCTATATATTCGTGCAGCTTGGCAACTTTCTTCTGAGCTTTTTTTCGGTTATTCGAGCCTAACTTCTTTCGACTGACGCGCTGTTGCAGCAATTTAAGCTTGCGTTCGGCATCAACGAAAAACTTTTGGCGCTTTACTAGAAGACCGTTGGAAGTCGCTATGAAATTAGTTAGACCAACGTCAATACCCAAAGCTTCGCCGTGAGGCATAACCGTCGGTACAGAAACGTCCCATTGCAGGGTTAGCATTACATACCAACCGCTAGCTTTCTTGACAATTCGAGCTTGCTTGATTGTTGCACCATCAGGAATGGGACGCGATTGATGGAATTTCACCCAACCAATCTTGGGTAGTTTCACCCTCTCGCCTTGAACTGGATTGACGCCCATTTCTGGAAACACAAAAGAACGCATTCCACCAATTTTTTTAAAGCGCGGAAATCCGTGTTTCTGTTCCCACATACTGACAAATGCTTTCTCAAGCCTTCGCAATGTTTGCTGCAAGACGTGGACTTGAACCGCACCGAGAGCAGGAATGTTTGCCCTGGCTGCGGTTAAGTTTTTGCACTGACTTGCGTAAGTCGGTCGCTTTGTTTCCGCAGGGATGATGAATTCAGAACGGATAGAGCAAGCGTTAACTTGACAGCTACGAGATTGAAACCAATGTTTGCGTTCAGCTAGCGCGTAATTGTAGACGCGACGGCATTGCTCTAGCCAATCTTCAAACATGGCTGTTTGCACCGCTGTTGGTTTCAGTTTAAATTCGTAGGTTAAGTTAAACATTTGCTCTGTCCTTCCTATCCTAATTATAGAAGTTTGGCTAAACGCAAATGCGATTACTCACAATTCTTAATTAAAGCCGTCCTAGAAGGACGGGGCTTGTATCCCATTTTCTTGGTCACAGATCGATTTTGGAGCGATCGAGTTCTGAGCTTTTAGAAGTGTGGGAGGCATGAGCGGTGAGGCGTAAAAAAAGCCTCCCAAGACGACTATCAGAATTTTAGATATTTATGAATGCTGGTTTGATACAGCCGTGCTTACTTTGGGGAAAACAGCTAAATGCTCTATTTCTAACAGTTTTTGCTGATTTAAAACATTATACTCTGATGTATCTGAAGTGGCAACCGCTAGTACATTCTCAGTGATTTAGCCTTTAAGTTTCTGCTAAATGACCCTTAGCTCTTAATAAGGGCATGGTAGTGGTTTGGAAAACTTAACTTTTATTTACAATAAGCTGTTGCATATTTAAACTGTGATACAAGCATTACCCTTGTTTTTGATTTTGCGACCCCATTTAATTATTAATTGCCCTTCATTTAAGAGGCGGTGCAATAAATACTCTAGCTCTTCAATAGATGTAAAAAGTCTATTGGCTATATATTCTTTAGCCGAATGCCATACTAATTCAATTAAGTTATAGTCGGGGCTATATTCGGGGAGGAATTCTAAAGGTCGGTTAGGCATTTCTGTTTCAATTATTTTCAGGTACTCTTGTTTTTTGTAAAAACTAGCATTATCAAGGATAATTACTATTTTGGCTCCTTTTTTCGCAAATTCTGAGGCTTGATTACCTGCTGACATCCATTCATTAATTAGCTCTTTATGGAACAGTTTTAGCACTTGATAAAAATTATATGAATTGCCTTTGTTGAGGAACTCTACCCACCTCTTTTTATCGGAATTTCTCACTCCTCCCATTACATTAACTCTGCCTTTTCTCCGGTCTCCTCGGACTTTTTTTCGGCTGCCTTTTTTACACCAGTTCTTTCTTCTGGTGACTCTTAAACTAAATCCACTCTCGTCCCAGAACCATACCTGTAAACGTTCTGGCGATTCTTTTTCTATTTTTAAATATTCGGCTATCTTTATTTTAAATGCTGTTCTTTTTTCGGGATTTCTCTTCGACTCCAGGCTATACTTGGCCCAGATATAAACATACTTTTTTTGCTTTAATACCCTCCGAACTTGTCCTCCACTTAATTTTATTCCTGTGGACTCTTCTAAGTATGTTGCTAATCTCTGCGCTGTCCATCATCCAAAATCATATCCTAATTCTTGAGGGTCTTTTTCTATAGTTTCTAATAACATATCTATATATTTATCTGTGGCTTTTTTGTGATTTCCCTTCATCCTCTCATCTATTAGACTTTCTAGATTGTCTGGGTCTCCCTTTATACACCAATAAGATACTTTGTTGACTGAGCAACCCAAAAAATCAGCGATATTAGATTGAGTTCTACCGTCATTTAGCAATAACAAAATCAGAAGTCTTTCTCTGACATTTGCCTTTTCTTCCTCTCTTAAGGCTTTTTGTAGTTTCTCTATTTGTTGGGGATTGAGATGGTTTTTAGCTGGCATTCTTGTATATATTGACTAAACTCCTTTTTTATTATACCCTATTTAAAGGTACAACAGCTTATCTGTTTGTGATCGGCAATTATATTGAATCTACAACAATTGAGCGCGATCGCCTGCGTCAGCTATTGCTTATAAATGGGTACAAATTTTCAGATCAACAGTTGCATCCTTTGTAGAGTAAAAGTTTTAGGACTGTTAGTACATTTGTATGGGGAAAGTGCTGTTTAATCGGCTCACTGAATATCTGCGCGTCACAAGAAGAGTAGCCTGATTTTTTGCGGGGAAAGCAGTGGGCGAAAATGGAAGCGATCCAACGCTTGCAAGCAGTAGGATTGAGCGATGAGCAAATCGCGCAATGTTGGGATCTGACGCTACAAGAGATTAGACAAGTCGATTTGACAGAATAGAATATAGAGCGCTAATAATCGCTGATGGACTCCCCGGCTCAAGCTAGGATAGAGCATCCGATATCCCGTTTTGGCAAGTCGCCCACCCTGGAGAGTTGCGGAACACGCGATATAGCTCTTAATTCTAACAGGTATAACCGATTTTCCCACTGGGTAAAAATAATAGGTAAGTCATTTTAAAAGAGATTGACCGTGAGATTCATTAACCCCAAAATCGAGTTTGCATTCAAAAAAATATTCGGCTCCAACGAAAGCAAACCAATTTTAATCAGCTTTCTCAATGCCATGATTTATGATGGGAACCCCACCATTGCCGACCTAGAAAATATCGACCCGTATTTAGCATCGAGAGTTCCGTATCTCAAAGACTCTTACCTGGATGTCAAAGCTAGGCTTGCAGGAGGCGCAACTGTAATTATCGAAATGCAAGTTTTAAATGTAGCATCTTTTGCGAAACGGGTGGTTTACAATGCTGCGAAAACTTACTAAACTCAACTGATTCGCGGTCAAGGTTACTTTAAGTTAAAACCTGTAATTGCTTTAACAATTACTGATTTTGAAATATTTGAAAATGACCAAGAAGTAATTTCTCAATTTGTGTTTAAGGAGAAAAAGCGTTTATTTGATTATGTCGATCCAGAGATTGAACTGATATTTATAGAATTGCCCAAATTTAATAAACAATTAGATACTTTAGAAACTTGGACTGAGAAGTGGATTTATTTTATGAAAAATGCTCCCAGCTTGGAAATAGTGCCGTCAACAAAGGAAACAGTATCGGAAATACAGCAAGCCTTTGCGATTGCCAGTGAAACTAATTTGAATCCAGAGGAGTTGGCAGATTTAGAAGAACGCGAAATGTTTATTCTCGATCAGCAGGGTGTCTTGCTCAATGGAATTGAAAAAGGCATCGCACAAGGCAGAGAACAAGGCATCGCACAAGGTAGAGAACAAGGTAGAGAAGAAGGAGTCGCGCTAGGAATGAGAGAAAAGGCTCTAGAAATTGCTAGGCAACTTCTGAATGTCCTTGACAATCAAACCATTAGTCAAACTACTGGTTTGAGCGTTGAAGATATCCAAAACTTGCGGAAGGAATAGAAAGGAAGGGAAAAAGTACGATCGCATAAGTAGTGCACCTTTTCTCGTTACCAGGCTGAGCCTAGTAGCGTAGGTTTTTGAGGGTTTGCCTCTTGGATTGAGAATTACGCTAAACATTAACTCTCATCCACTTAATGCTCAAGGATGAGTCTGCCCTCAGTCTAAAGGAAGATTTCATTAAACCAGTAAATTCCGTATGATGCTGTAAAAGTCAGTTATAGGGGAAAGCTATCTCCGACTCTAGCTCCGAATAACTGACCAATCTTACAATATAAAAAAATACATCTCATGACATCAGTCACTCCCAATCAAACTTCCTCTCAATACGAAGTTAGCGAACCAGAAGAAAAAATTGAGTCTCTGGTAGAAGAAGTTAAGGCAGAAATCGAAATCGATTTAGAGTTCCTTTACACCAGAGATATTGAATTCCGACAAGAAACAATTTATTTCATTGTAGTCGATCGCTTTTACGACGGCGACCCCGCAAATAACGAAGGCCCCAATCCAGAACTTTACGATCCAGAAGGGAAAGATTGGGGCAAATATTGGGGCGGCGACTTGCAGGGAGTTATCGACAAACTCGATTACTTAAAAGATATGGGAGTTACCGCAGTTTGGCTGACTCCACTGTTCGAGCAAGTTGAAGCATTATTTGTCGAACAAGCTGCAATTCACGGCTACTGGACTAAAGATTTCAAGCGACTAAATCCCCGCTTTATTGCCACAGGCGACAATCCTTCTATTAACCAAACACAAGAAAGTAAAGATACGGTATTTGACAAATTAGTATACGAGTTGCACCAGCGAAACATGAAACTCGTGCTCGATATTGTCTGCAATCACAGCAACCCAGATTTTAGCGGTAAAAAAGGGGAACTCTACGACGACGGCGTAAAAATAGCTGACTTTAACGACGATGAAGATGACTGGTATCACCACTACGGCGAAGTCACAAACTGGGAAGATGAATGGCAAGTCCAAAACTGCGAACTGTCGGGTTTAGCAACTTTCAACGAAAATAATATTGCCTACCGGAATTACATTAAGTCAGCAATTAAACAATGGCTCGACAGAGGTGTTGATGCTTTGCGGGTTGATACAGTCAAGCATATGCCTATTTGGTTTTGGCAGGAATTTAATGCTGACATTTTAACACACAGACCTGATGTTTTCATTTTTGGCGAATGGATTTACAGCGACCCTAGAAACGATCGTTCTGTGGAATTTGTCAACGAGTCGGGGATGACTATTTTAGATTTTGGTCTGTGCGTGGCAATTCGAGACGTATTGGGGAAGGGTGCCGAGGCAGGATTTAAGTTAGTCCAAGATGTCTTGAATTTGGATCACCGCTACTACGGGGCGACGGAGTTGATTACTTTTATTGACAACCACGATATGCCGAGGTTTCAGTCGTTGAATCCCGATCCTGAAATGCTGCTGTTGGCGATAGGTTTAATTATGACGACTCGCGGCATTCCCTGCATTTATTACGGCACCGAACAGTATCTGCACGATGATACAGATGGGGGAAATGACCCTTACAACCGCCCGATGATGGAAAAGTGGGATAGTGATTCGGCGATTTACCGAGAGGTGCGGTTGCTGTCGGGATTGCGACGGCTGAATCCAGCTATTTCGATGGGGAGTCAGTGGCAAAAATATCTAACTCCTGATGTTTATTGTTACGTGCGCCGCTATCGCGATTCTGTGGTGTTTGTTGCGATGAATCGTGGCAATCCTGTTACAATTGAAGAGGTTGATACTGAGCTGCCTGATGGAGAGCATACGGAGGTTTTATCGCGCCGCAAGTTTGAAGTTAAAGATGGGATGCTGTACAATTTAGAGTTGGGTGCGCGGGAAGTAATGATTTTTAGCCGCGTCGGAGAGCGAGTTAAGGCGACAACTATTGTGCGGGCGCAGCTTAACAGCGTTAGAACTCAGCCTGGGGAAAGAATTGTGGTGATTGGAGATTGTCCTGAATTGGGGAATTGGGATATTAGTAAGGGCTACCCGTTGGAGTATATCAATACTAATACTTGGTTTGGGGAAATTCCTTTTAATGAAAGTGCGGGGAAGCTGATTTCTTATAAGTATGCGCTGCTACGGGAAGGAATGTCGCCGCTGCGAGAAAATCTGGTTTGTCGCCGCTGGGTTTTAGTTTCGGAAGGGACTGTGAAATGGCGGGATAAGTGGGCGAGTGGACGGGAGTCTTAATAGTTTTGATTTGTGAGTTTTGAGTGAAACCGTTTTAGGCACATAAACCGGGTTTGATGAACGAAAATACTTCCTTAAGGCTTTCGATTATCTTTTTAAAACCCGGTTTATTTAGTAGGTACGTAACTGCTGTGAGATTTAATTATTAAATGCACCTCATAATTCCTTACTTTTTAAATATGACTTAGGTAATAAAGAGTTTGGCTTTTTCTCTATAGCAGTAAGGTGTGCATTGTGCATCCTCCAGGCGTGAGTTGTGGTGCGCTTCGGCGCACCCTAAAGTTTTATTAAAGCGATCGCAGCTTCTGGGCTAAAACATCGACATAACGTTCGCTGCTGTGCTGGTTCACAACCATTTCGTAGCCCCGCTGTGCTTGAGATTCAGCTTCTTGAGGATTTTTTAGCAAATGGACGATCGCCTCGCGCAAACCTGCTGCATCTCCCACATCTACCACTTTGGCAATATCCGGGGCCGTTAAATAATCGACGAGACCTTGAGTCCGAGTAATGGCGACCGGCCGCTTGCAGGCCATTGCTTCCAGTAAAGCCGTACCTCCAGCAGCATATTTATTGTCTACCAAACACACTGCAATTACGTCTGCATCGCGGTAAAGCTGCACTAAATCCGGCCATTCGTAGAATTTGCGCGACATATTTTCTGGCATAGTATCGGGGAAAGCTTGCGATAAAGCTTTGGCATCTTTAGAAAAACCGCTAATTTTTACGTCAACATCTAAGTCAGCCGTTGCTGCGGCTAAGAGTCGGTAGTCGCGCTTTTCTAATCCGACGCTAACAACTGTTTGCCGCTTTTTCTCGCCAGAAGCTGGGCCAGGTGTGAAAAATTGGGTGTCTGTCTGTTCTAGAAGCACTAAAATGCGCGATTCAAGTATAGCTAAATAGCTGCGGAGGAAGTTTATTTGAGGGCGGGCGTTGACAATGAATACGTCAATTTTGTCAGCCAAACCGAATAGTTTCAGGGCGAGGCGGCCGCGCGGCCGATCGATATTGTGGAAAAATACAACAATTTTCGGGCGATCGGGCAATTGGCCACACACCGCCGCTACTGGAATCCCAATGTCCTCGCCCGTACAAAATATCACGTCGTCGCTGCTGACTTGCTCGGACAATTTGCGCGCTGCGGCCCAATGTTCGGGTTTAGAAGAAACTTTTGATCGCAGCTTGTCACTCAACGATATCGCTTCGCCATCCGGGGCGTGGACGGTGGCATTTAAGCGTTCTCTGAGAGCCCGCAGGACGTGGCGAGGGCATTTGCCGAGTTGTGCATCGCGGTCAATCCCATCTAGGTCTATTTTGCGACCTAATGCCATATGGTATTTCAAAGTATTCTCCTTATAATTGTGGTGCTGGTACAAATTATCTAACCTCATAAAATTCTATCCTCTACTGTTGAAAGTGCTGGTGCGATCGATCACGGGATTTTAGATTTTAGATTTTAGATTTTAAAACAGATAAATCTAGTAAGCTAAGGCGCATCTAGATTTTATAGTCAAGTTTGATGAAATTTTTGTGGGTGGGTGTCTCGCCCGCCCCAAAAATACAATTTAGATACGGGACAGCTTAGTATCTGCTTAGTGTCTAAAATTTTTTTGAGTTCCACGAATCCTTTCTGGGGCTTGTATCGCAACGACCCTGATGGTTAGGAAACCGGGTTTCTCGACACCCGCGCGCAGATCCTGTACGAGTCAAAAACAGTGAAACGCGCCGATCGATTCCAAGGACTTAAGCTTTTATGCTGAAGTTAGCTAAAAAATTTATGTTTAACCTCATGTATATTTCTCCAGAGCAAGATCAAAAAATTCGCTACACCCTGCGCGAGTGCGGTCAAGAAGCTTACAAGCTCGCAGCCCAACCTTTTGAAGTTTGCGAGAAAGGGCCCAACGACTACGTAACGAGTATAGATCAATACCTAGACCGACAGCTATCAGCAGCATTTAGCGCTTTGTTTCCTGAAGACGGCAGAATCACGGAGGAAAACAGCGCCTCCAGAGCAGCTTACCGCGCCAATTACCAGCGCCTCTGGTGCATAGATCCCATCGATGGGACTGAAGAATTTATTCGGGGAAAACTGCACTACGCTTCGATGGTGGGGCTGCTGCTTGAAGGGGAACCGGTGGCCGGCTGGCTCTACGCCCCGGCTTTTGACCAAATGTATTTTGGGGGCAAAGATTGGGGATTGTTCCAAAGTGTCGGAACCCAAGCGCCGCAGCCGATCGCCCTATGCAAACCCCCGGCTCCGACAGCGGAAAATTGTAAAATTATTCTCGGAGACAAAGACCAGAAAAACTACGCCCAGGCGATCGCCCAAAGCATCCCCGGAGCCGAATTTTACTCGCTGGGCAGCTTTGGCTTAAAAGTAATGGAAGTTATCTTCGGTCGAGCTGGTTTGTACCTATATCTCAACGGCAGAGTTAAAGTGTGGGATACCGCCGGTCCTCTGGCTTTAGCAAAAGCAGCCGGATTGGTTTGTTGCGACTTGCAAGGTCAACCGCTGAGGTGGACTAAAGATGCGATCGAGCCGGAGACTCTGGCCCACACGCAGTCAATCGCGATCGGCTGGCCGGAATACATAGAACCTCTGTTGGGCAAAGTTCAACAGGCAGTGGCAGGCTTGTAAACCCGTTTAAGATTAAAGAATCTGCCAATTTTACGTGAACCGGGCCTCTGCACCCTTATCATCAATTAAAGGAGCAACGGATTGTTTGTGTTCCCAAACATCGATCGTTCCCTAGCTGTTGGGTGTCGCCTAATCATATTTCCCACCTCCGCGAGTTTGCGTCAGGAACCTCAGCTATCAGGCGTGAGGCTTGGAAGAGTAATCTGACAAGCCATTCTGACGGGCTATCGTCTTAACTGACTACGTTTTTTGAGTCACGACACTCCTTGAATGCGAAGCCAGTTTTGGGCTCTGTCGCTGAAGGTTAAACAGCCCTAATGTCACTGGGGCAGTGCTTTGGGCCCAACAAGCTCACTAAACCAAGGCGCAGGCTAACATCACCCCGAAAGGGAGGCTCGAAAGAGCAAAACACTATGCGTACAGGGCTGGGAAGTTTGAGGCGGTAATTGTCCCGCTGAAAGTGCAACACAAAAGCACACCGAGCCAACCAGTCCCAAGGCGGTAGTAATCAAAAAAAGACAATATAAAGCCGTCCTTCAGGACGGAGTTTCTACCCATTTTTTTGATGAAGACAGAAGCTTTCAGTGAGCTATTCCCTCTATTTAAGGGTGCTAACCCAGAAACCTTGGGAGGGCTGCTATCAAATGCCGTCAAGCATGAGTATCCCCCGGGCCGAGCTGTGGTGATGGAGGATTCTTGGGGCAACGCGATTTACTTTGTCGTGTCTGGCTGGGTAAAAGTCCGCCGCTTGTCAAACGATCGAGCTGTATCAATGGCTATTTTAGGACGGGGTGCCTTCTTCGGCGAAATGGCCATTCTGGACGAATCACCTCGATCGAATGACGTACTTGCTCTATCGCCCGTGCGACTTCTCAGCGTCACAGCTCAGCGATTTATCCAAACCCTGTTTAAAGACCCGCAATTGCACCACCGGATGCTGCAACTGATGGTGCGGCGGCTCCGCCAAACCAATCACCGCTATCAACTCCGAAACCGCCAGCCAGCGGTTAAACTAGCAAATACTTTAGTCGAGCTGGCAGAAAACTACGGTCAGAAAACTGCTGAGGGCAAAGAGATCTTCAATATTCCTTATGAAGACTTAGCTGATGTCACAGATATCACCCTAGATGAAACCAGCAAAATTATGGAAAAACTCGATAGTAAAGGTTGGATCAAAATCGATCCAGACCGCCAAACTATCCATTTGATCAACCTCAAGCACTTGATTAATTTGGCAAGTCAATGACTGATGTTACTTCTTTGGATACCTTGTCCGCTGCCGACAACCGTGAGGGGCAACTAACAGCACCGACAATTCAATATTCGGTGGCGATGCCGAATCCGGAATCCCACCTGTTTGAAGTGACTTTGCGCGTGCAAGGTTGGTCGAAGCCGGTTCTGGATTTAAAAATGCCTGTCTGGACTCCCGGTTCTTACTTGGTTCGAGAGTACGCCCGCCACCTGCAAGATTTTAGCTCCCATGCGGGCGATTCCCTACGGGATAGCTACGCTTCACGTGCTTTACCTTGGCGCAAGCTCAGCAAAAATCACTGGCAAATCGAGACAAATTCGGTGTCAGATGTCACGGTTTTCTACCGCATTTTTGCCAACGAACTGACAGTGCGAACCAATCATCTAGACTCGACTCACGGTTATTTCAATCCGGCGGCTTTGTGCTTTTTCTTGTCCGGTTTTGAGAGCAACTGTTACACCGTAACCGTTGTGCCGCCGCAGCCCGAATGGCGCACAGTTACTACTTTGCCACCTGTTTCTGGCCCAAATCTTACTTTCGCTGCAGCGGATTTTGACACTCTCGTAGACAGTCCTTTTGAGATTGGCTGTCACGAAGTATACGATTTTGAAGTGATGGGAAAACCCCACCAGCTAGTTGTTTGGGGAAAAGGTAATTTAGAACCAGAACGCACGATTCGAGACATCCAAAAAGTGATAGAAGTCGAGGCAAAAATGTTCGGCGGTTTGCCTTACGAACGCTATGTGTTTTTCCTGCATTTGTCCGGCTCTGGTTTTGGCGGTTTGGAACATAAGGAGAGTTGTACTCTCAACTATCCGCGTTTTGGTTTTCGGGCTAAGGAAAAGTATGAACGCTTTATTCAGTTGGTAGCTCACGAGTTTTTTCACCTCTGGAATGTCAAGCGCATTCGACCGAAAGCTCTCGAAGTATTTGACTACGAAAAAGAAAATTACACTCCTTCTTTATGGTTCTCTGAAGGCACTACCAGTTATTACGATTTGGTGATTCCTTTTCGATCGGGTCTCTACAGCGTTAAAGGTTTTTTCCAAGGTATAGCTAAGGAAATTACTCGCTTGCAGACGACTCCGGGGCGGAGTGTGCAGCCTCTGAGCGAGTCGAGCTGGGATGCTTGGATTAAACTTTATCGCCGGGATGCTAATAGCGACAACTCGCAGATTTCCTATTATTTGAAAGGGGAAGTTGTTTCGTTTTTGCTCGATTTGTTGATTCGAGCCAGACACGGCAACGATCGCTCGCTCGACGATGTGATGCGTTTGATGTGGCAGCAGTTTGGCAATGCTAATTCGGCTGGAAACGGCGGTTTTGAGCTGAAGTCGGAAACGGATGGCAAATCGGCGCATTTAACCTCAAACGGAGAGTTATATTCTCCTTCGCTGCCAGCAGCAGAAATAGGCTTTACTCCCGAACAGTTGCAAAGTGCGATCGAGTCGATCGCCGGCATTGATTTGAGCGACTTTTTTGCGCGCTATATAGACGGTACAGAAGAGTTGCCTTACAACAAGTATCTGGAACCTTTCGGGCTGGAACTTACCGCAAGTGAAACTAGCGAAACACCTCGCATCGGTTGGACGTTGGGAACGGAAAACGGGCGGGAAATGGTTAAATTTGTCGAAGTAGGATCTCCGGCACAATTGGCCGGAATTGATGCTGGAGACGAGTTGCTGGCGATCGAAGGTTTTCGGGTAAATTCAGAACAAGCGGGCGAGAGACTAAAAGATTTCAAGCCTGGGGATATCGTCTCGGTGACAGTTTTTCACCAAGACGAACTGCGGACTTGTCCTGTTACTCTCGCCCCGCCGCGCCCGACGCGTTACTCGATCGTGCCAGTGGAACAGCCCACCGCTATTCAGAAACAAAACTTTACTGGATGGCTGGGAGTTCCTCTATCGAAATTGTGACATAAATGAAGGGGAACGGGAAAGAAAAGACAAGAAGGAATCAGGCTCAATTCCCAATTCCCAATTCCCAATTCCCAATTGCCCATTCCCAATTCCCCATTACCCATTTTGATTATGCAAACCCCACCTCCTCCATCAATTACGCCCCGCCAAATGAATCTGCTGAGAATTGTTGCTTCTATGGCCTGGGCTGACGGCGAACTGGCCACAGAAGAAGTTAATTTAATGCTCGATCGCTTTTGTCGTTTGTTTGCCCCAGATACCGACGGACAACAAATGCAACAAGAACTGCGGGATTACATCATGCAAAATATTCCCCTTGATGAGTTGATCGGTCAACTAGAAACTCAAGATGAAAAGGAATTAGTCTTGCAACTCGGCTATGAAGTGATTTCCTCTAGTTCTCGTACTCCCGACGAACCAAAAATTAACGCTGAAGAAGCCGCAGCTTATCAAAAATTAGTGCAGTTGCTGAATCTTTCAGAGGATGTGGTCAAGCGTATTGAAGCTGAATCATCGGCGGGAGATACTTCGGAGGGAATTGTCGAGAAGATGGCTCAAAAATTAGAAAAGTTCATCAAAGGCTAGTTCGGGACTTGCGTGCGCTTGGCTTAACAACCCGGTTGACTCCTAGATTTCTCGTTACTCAACCTGGAATTTTTCGTAGAAACCGGGGATAAGCCTCCATGCCTAAATCTTGTTAGGTAAGTATCAGCATAGTAATTTTCTGAGTGCAACTATTTACAACTAAATCAGAAGGGAAATAAACCGGATGGTGACTCCCACTTTCCTAAGATATACTAACAAATAAACACGCAAAAGTCGAGAATACTTTTCATCGCCGAGAACGGTAACAGAATTTGCGTGAAGCGAAGCTATCCCGCTCTTAATCGCCCTTCCCGCGCCCTGCCTTACCCTTAATGATAATTAGGGACTTAGGCAAAGCCTAAATCCCTAATTGAGCTACCGATTTTTTGCCATAACTGAAAGTGGTATCGTTTCCGGTTGCATCGGCATAATAAGATCGAGTAAACAGTCAACACTCAACCATTCAGTTTTTCAACACCGAGTAAACAGTCAACAGTCAACAGTCAACAATCATTTCGCTCGTACAACCGAAATAGATATTAATCCAACCCGTCATTAGTGCGGTAACTTGCTGAGGGCGTGCCAAGTTCTGTAGCCGACAATTCCATCTTGCGGTAAAGCCTTGCTCAGTTGTAATTGTCGCACTGCTACATCTGTCATCGCCCCGAAGAATCCGTCAATCGCACCGAAATAGTATCCATTGATTTTCAAGACATTCTGAACTATTTTAACAGCATTACCAGAACTGCCCTTCATGACGATCGGCATATTCACAGGTGCACCAGAGTATAGTGCTTCCCAAGTGATAGGGCCGACAATCCCATCTTCTTTTAAAAAGACGCGGTGTTGATAGCCTTTGACCGCGTTTTGAACTTGGACGCCGAAGATACCGTCAATCGGGCCAAAATAATATGCCCAATGATATAGAAGCTGTTGTAGTTCCTTGACAGCTTGGCCTGTTGAACCCATTTGTAAAGTGGGTTTGTTTACTCCCGTGGTTTCAGCAAATGCCAGAGTTGATTGAGCAGTAGTATCGGCGACGAGAGCCATAGTTTCATTGTTCAAGCTTCTTTCTTCGGTGTACATAATGTGGTTCCTCTCAATATTTAAGTTTTGGTCTTTGATATTTCAGGTATAACTGCTGGGATTTGTGGATGCACAGTCACTTTTTGGAGTGTCACTCATGTGAGTGTCACTCGTTTGAGTTACCCGTTGGTTTGTCGTAAGGAATGCAAGTTGTAATATTTTGATGATGAGTTCCGTTGTCAATACTAACCAAGGGGTAAGGTGCGCGGTGCACACCTACCCAATACAAAGATGCGGGGTACGCATCCTACCCATTACTGTTGATTGTTTACTCCGCAAATTCTCGCAAAGCTGGAATTAAATACTGTGTCAAAGTAAAGGCATCTACTCCTAATTCCGTCCGTTCTTTGGCCGCAAGGATTCCGGCTTGAGCGTGCCACCAAACTGCTGTTGCAGCAACTGATTCGGGGGGGGATTTGCGTGCGATCGCACTTGCCAATAGTCCCCCTAACAAGCCGGTGAGAACGTCGCCGCTGCCGCCTCTGGCGAGGGCTGGGGTGCTTTCGGGATTGAGGTAGGTGATGGTACGTGAAGCGTAGCTATCCCGTAGGGAATCGCCCTCATCGTTCCAACTTATGCACACTCTGGCTCCTTTGAGCAATATCGTTGCGCCGCAAAGCTGAGCTGCTGCTTGAGTGGCGGCAATTCGATCATCGCCGGTTTCGTCGGCTAATTCGGGAAATAAACGCTTGAATTCGCCCGGATGAGGCGTGATAATTGTCAGTGCTGGGCGTTCGGACAAAATCGGGACTGTGCCGAGTTGAGCGAGGATATTTAAACCGTCAGCATCTAACACCAGAGGTCGATCGCTCTCCAGTACAGATTCTACAGCTATTGCGGCTTCCAATGTCAGACCTGGCCCTGCGGCGATCGCATGATAGCTACTCAAATCAATTGCTACTGGCAATTCGCTAATTGCACCGCTCTGGGTTTCGGGACATCCTATAACTAATGCCTCTGGCAACTGGCTGCTCAACATCGATTTAATCGACTCAGGAACAGCAATTGACAGCATTCCGATGCCGCTAGCTCTTGCTCCCAATGCTGCCAAAATTGCGGCTCCGCTGTAGCGGCGGGAACCTGCAATAATTAGTAAGTGACCGTTAGTGTATTTGTGCGAAATTGGCGATCGGGGTAACGGCAAATGCTGAGTTGCCGAGGCTTCTGTAATGCGTTGTATTGCTGGCTTTTCACCCAATATTGCTGCAATATCTGGTGCGGGAATATCAAAATCAATTAATTCGGAACTCCCGATATATTCTAACGCTCTATCTTGCAGAAATGCCATTTTCCACAAACCCAAACATAATGTATGTTTGGCCCGAATTGCCGTTCCCAAAACTTCTCCGGTATCTGTATGAATTCCCGATGGAAGGTCTATACTTAAAATGGGTATATTTAAATTATTTATTTCGTCAATCGCGGCTGCTGTGGCGTTAGTAATTTCTCGTTCTAATCCAAAGCCAAATAAACCATCTACGAGTAAATCGCAGTTTTTCAGCAGTTCAATTTTATCAACAAATGGAATATTTAAATAACTCGCATAATCAGCGTGATTTTTTGTTAGCTCTTTTAGTTTAGAAAACGGGCAGTAAATAACTACTTGGAATCCTTGAAAGTGCAATTCGCGGGCAACAACCAAAGCATCGCCGCCGTTGTGTCCGGGCCCAACCAATACGCCGATAATTGGCAATTGAGAATTAACAAGACTTTTCCCTTGTTCCCTTTTCCTTCTATCGGTTAAATCCCGTACACTGCTACTTGCCAAACTTCCTTCCGCTTTCAAAAGCTCCTGAATGCGTAGGGCAATCAGTCCCGCGACTTTTTCCATTAAAGCTGCGACTGGCATTCCAGCAGCAAAGATTCTGGTTTCTATTTGCCGCATTTGGTCGGCGGTGACAACAAATTTTTGAATAGTCATATTAGTGCTAAAATTTCAGCTAACAGCAGCAGTGGCAAGTTGTAGTATACTTGTGGTATAATAAATTAGCTCGATCAAACAAAGTAACCGTAAAATAGCAATTTCTCCCCAACCATGAACAAGATTGTTGTAGGCCTCTCCGGCGGGGTCGATAGTTCCGCAGCAGCCGCAATTTTACACCATCAGGGATATGAAGTGGTGGGTTTAACGCTGTGGTTGATGAAGGGCAAAGGTCAGTGCTGCTCTGAGGGAATGGTCGATGCCGCTAAAATTTGCGAAGATTTGGGCGTTCCCCACCACATTGTTGACAGCCGCGAGGTCTTTCAGGCAAGTATTGTCGATTATTTGGTGGAGGGTTACAGTGCAGGAGTTACGCCTTTGCCTTGTTCGCAGTGCAATAAAACTGTGAAGTTCGGGCCGATGCTTAAGTTTGCTCGCGAAGAACTCGGAATTGAAAAAATCGCTACAGGCCACTACGCTCGCATTGCTTACGATGCTGCTACGGGTCGCTATCAGTTGCTGCGGGCGATCGACCCGGCGAAAGATCAGTCTTATTTCTTGTATGATTTAACACAGGATTTGTTGGCGGGTACGGAATTTCCTTTGGGGGAAATTACCAAGACAGAAACTCGCAGAATTGCGGCGGAATTTGGCTTGACAACTGCTGATAAGCCGGAAAGTCAGGATTTGTGTTTGGTGGAAAGTAACGGTTCGATGCGGGCTTTTCTGGACAAGTATATTGCGCCGCAAAAGGGTGACATTGTGGACAAGTCAGGGCGGGTGCTCGGACAGCACGACGGCGTGCACCACTACACCATCGGCCAGCGGAAGGGACTCGGTATTGCTGCACCGGAACCGCTGTACGTGATTGAACTCGATGCTACTGGCAATCGGGTAATTGTGGGCGATCGACAGTTGGCAGTAGAATCTGAGTGTACAGTCCAGAAAGTGAATTGGGTTTCTGTGGCTGCACCGACGGCTCCGATTCGGGCTCAGGTACAGATTCGATATCGATCGCAACCCGTCCCGGCTACAATTATTCCGGTGGAATCCTCCCAAGCAGAGGAAAAAGCCGGCGGTACAAGAGTTAAGTTGATTTTTGACGAACCGCAGTTGAGCATTACCCCCGGACAAGCGGCTGTTTGGTATGACGGCGATGTGCTATTAGGCGGCGGCATCATCGAAAGAAACCAACTCCCAAATTAAAGCAAGGGGCGGGCTAGAAGCCCAACCCCTACTCCCCACAAGAAACCACCCACAAGAAAACTCACTCTTTGTGGAACAGGCATCTTGCCTGTTCCAAAAGGAAGTTTATTTTTGATTTCACATGGGTACATTTACTTAACTAACTTTTTTTCCAAACGCAAGATATTTCCCCTAGCATTAGTACGGTAAACCCAAGTTTGCCTACCATCAGAAACCACAACCCGCCAACCTTCGACAATCATTTGACCGCAAATTTCATCCGCTTTCGCGAGTCCTAAACAAGTATTCGGCCAACTTTGTCCGTTCGATTCAGTTACTTTCAACTTGTCAGCAGCAATGCCAGTTGAGTCCGACAACTCTCGGCGAACTGCTTCTGCTACGGTTGCGGGCAATTGCTTAGGGGGATTTTGGCGCGTACCCTCGGCCAAATTGCCCGGTTCGGAAGTGAGAGTATTAAGTGCCAATACCGAATAGCTGATGTTTTGGGGCACCGCGGCTGAGGAAAATTGCTGCGCGGTTTGCTGCTGTTGCCTTTCCAACTGGGCAAGGGAATCTTTGAGGGCGCCCGCGTTAGCCGCAGCGGTGTGTCTTAGCGCCGGATACATTTCCCATACCAGAATTCCTGTCAGCACCAAAGCCAAGATTACAGGATTGGGCTGCTTTTGGTCTCGGTTTTTATTTTTTGAAAATTTATTTGTGGAGATTCTTTTCATCATACGCCCTCTGCCTCACTTTACACAATGCGCGATCGCTCCTGAACACTCAACTACAGATACTTATTTAGACACTATTGCTGGTGCTATTGGTTCCTTTGTGCAGAACCGATTTGACTGCTGGTGCGTGCGGCGCAAGTATTTTCTACTCGCCGCCTGCAGTTGTGTTTCAGGAAACTTGCACTACCCAGTTATTACTTAATTTTTACTTTTTGTCTCAGGGTATTAAGAAAAATTTATGCTTAAGTCAATACTTCGGACAGTTTTATATCTAATCGAGTGTCCGAAACCCAGACTGGCTATATGGTGGACTATTATTTCAAGGTTTAAGTCCAGCCCTAAGTTTCCTAAAATGCGTTAAAAATGGCAGGGCTTTCTCTGTAAGGCTTACAGGGCCGTTAAAAAACTGTCCGAAGTATTGTTAAGTAAATATTCTTAAAAGCCTCTAATCCTGCCCCCAACTCTCAGTACAAATTACTATTCTGCGTTCCAAAACTGCTAAACGTGTTTTAGACTGTGGGAGGCGAGCTGAGCCAAGGATATCACAGGGATGCCGCAAAAATTGTTGCAATAGGACAAAAACGCATTAGAAATTAAATCAGCTATCGCTGATTAATTGTATTAGTATTGTGGTTTTCTAGAGCGAGAGTCCCGCAACTACTTTAGTAGCAAAGGCTACTTTTTGAGTACAATTTTGTTGACATCTATTCATTATGAACAGGAAATCCCTGGCAATCTATTTAATGAATCGGCTGAGTTATCCTCAAAAATTTCTCCTGATCGGTTTTCTATTTGCAATACCGTTAACCTTGGTCATGTACCTGTTGATTTCCGAAATTAACAGCAGGGTAGATTTTACTCAAAAATAAATCTACGATAATGAATACCTGCGACCGGCGCCAGTTGAGGGAATATATACCGAAACTTCAACTGTTAAATTATCAGAGTTTAAATACAAATTTAAGCCTACCAGATACGAGAGTAGATTTAGAAGCTAAGATGGACGCAAACTTTCAATTCCTGGCTAATACAGCTCGCCAGCTTGGAAACATATTAATGTTCAGTGATAAAATTAATAATATTTATCAAGATTGGCAAGATTTAAAACTTCGCCGCAGCCAGTGGAGTTTAGAAACTTACGATTTTGTCATCAACGTTTAGCTACAGAAGTTGATAGACTGAGCGCTCGCGTCGGCGATACTTGCAATCTAATTCCAGATCCAGATTTGGATACCTATTATTTAATAAATGCTACTTTGCGTCAGCTTCCAGAAATGGAAAAACTTTGGTCAGAAATTAGGCGAATTTCTCAAAAAATTAGCCTGCGTTCCGATGCAACACCAGAAGAAAGAGCGCAACTAATTACTCTTTCGAGCAGATTAAAAGAAATTAATAATGATTTGGAAATTAATATGGATGTAGCATTTAGCAATAACCATCAGGGTAATTTGCGCTCGGCATTAACAGAGGATTTAATAAAATTCAACTCTCTGGTTAAGCAGGTAACTAAGCAACTAGATAAAACAATATATCAAACGGTATCACTAAAATATTATACCTAGATCACTGGAAGCAATTTTGCTTTAAGTACAAGTTTTCAACTCGGCGATAAAACTGTAGTAAATGAGTTGTATTTTATTTTTCAGCACCGGATTGATGCTTTTATTAACAGAAAACAATTGATTTTTATTTTACTGTTAATAATATTAACTATCGTTATTCATCTATTTGTGTCTTCTTACAGGGCAGTTATGCAAACTGTATTTGCTCTTGATGAAACATCAAAAAAGATGGTCAGTGTAAATTTATCCCAAAAAACTATTTTGGATAACAGAGAGGAACTGGGGCAAGTTGTGGGTGCGTTTAACAAAATTGCCGATGCCTTAGTTGGTGCAAATCACAAAATTACTGTTTTCAACGATCGCCTAAAAGCTGAAAATATGCGAATGAGCGCCGAACTACACGTTATTCGCAAGATTCAGCAGATGCTACTGCCGAAAGACCGAGAACTCAAGGAATTTATCGGCTTAGATATTGCGGGATTTATGCAAGCTGCTGAGGAAGTAGGCGGCGACTATTACGATGTACTCCAACACAACGGTAGAGTAAAAATAGGCATTGGGGATGTGACGGGACACGGATTTGAGAGCGGTATTTAATGATTATGGTTCAGACGGCAGTGCCAACTTTGCTAGCCTACAATGAACCAGACTCAGTAAGATTTTTAAGTGCTATTAACAGTGTAATTTACGATAATGTGCAGCGGATGAAATGCGATAAAAACGCCAGCCTTGCCTTGCTAGACTATCAGCAAGGAATGCTGAAGTTGAGCGGCCTGCATGAAGAAATGATTGTCGTGCGGTGTAATATCATGTCCGGTCGATTCCCTCCGCTTCGCTTCGCCCGAAATCAGGTAGGGGGGGTAAACCTGCCAATATCTGCCAATAATTGACAATCTCAAAAACCCGCCCGGTAGGGATATTATGGTCAATCGATCAGACATCATATAACGGTTCTGTCGAGCGGTTTGATACAATCGATTTGGGTTTCCAGATCGGGCTGGATGCAGATATTGCTGAATTTGTTGCTGAAAAAATTGTGCATTTGCATTCAGGAGAGGTGGTTGTACTGTACACTGACGGGATTACGGAAGCTAAAAATATGGATAAACTGCTTTATGGTTTAGATAGGTTAATTGAGGTAAGAGAGATTAATTGGCAGCGCTCGGCTGCTGAAATCAGGCACGCTGTAATTAAGGACGTGCGATCGCATATCGACGAACAAAAAGTTTTTGACGACATCACATTGCTGGTACTCAAACAAAAATAACTACTTGGATATCCATTCTAAAGTTTAAAATATGTTCACTGGGGTACCTCATCTAAAACTTTAGCTCTTACATTGATATGATTAACATTTTAGGCGATTTCATAGAGCAGCCAGCTAGCCAAGAATACTTAATAATTGGATTTTCTCCGAGTTCGGTTCCTCTCAAGCAGCGGTGGCGAAACAACGGTTTGTCAGCGGATTTTCTGGCTGACTACCTGACGAGTTTTTTTCCGGGAAATCAAGATGATCCCTCGACAATTGAAAGACAAGCTGAAATAAAAAGCGCTGTTAGCTACATTGCTAACGAGTTATTGGAAAATGCCATGAAGTTTAATGATGAAACCTCGGAGTACCCGATCGATATTAAACTGCAATTAGAGAGCGACGGAGTGATTTTCTCAGTTGCTAACAGCATCTCTCCGCAAGCTGTGGAAAAGTTTCAGGCTTATATTCAGGAGTTGCTGACCTCGGAACCAAGCGAACTTTACCTTCAGCGGTTGGAAAAAAATGCTGCTGACGACAACTGTACCAATTCTGGATTGGGTTTGTTGACCATGCTCACCGATTATACCGCCAAACTTGGCTGGAAATTCGAGACTTTGCACAAAGACCCTGAAGTAATTGCGGTCACAACTATGGTGCAATTAACAGTATAAGCAACGCTGGCGATCGATAATATCTAAGGGACTTTTTTGTGTGGCTATGGAAATTAATACAGAAGATTACGAGATCTGTTACGATCCAGCAACGGCAACCGTGATTTTTATTGGATCTCTAAGGCTGAGCGGGCCTGCAGAGTACGCGCCGATAGCGCAGTTTCTGACCAAGGTTGCCGACTTGGAACCGACTAAAATTACCCTCAATTTGCAGCAGTTAGAATTTTTGAACAGTTCGGGCATCAATATGCTATCAAAGTTTATTATCGAGATCCGCAAAACAGCCAAGGTGCAAATGGCGGTACAAGGCTCTCAAAGCATAGCTTGGCACGGTAAATCTTTGAGGAATTTCCAGCGCCTGATGCCTGGTTTGCAGTTGGAATTTATATAGAAACATGATTAATTTTAGGGTGCGAGATGTTGAGCAATTTTTGTTAGTCGAGGCGCCAATTCTCGAGTTATGCTGGAAGAACAACCATCTAGAGAACAGCTACTTTTAGAGATAGAAAGATTGCGCCAGCAAGTGGAAGACTTGAAGGAGGAAAAAGCGGATCTGGAAATCTTGCTGGAAACTACTGCTGAACATTCTGATACGGTTGAAACTGAGTTACGCTCTCGCGCATTCGAGGCCGTGCGCGAAGGTGAAATTAAGCTAGCTCAATTTCTAGAAGCGATTCCCATAGGTGTGCTCGTGCTGGATTCTCTAGGCCAACCTTACTACGTAAATAACGCCGGGCACCAGTTACTCGGCCAAGGAGCTTTGCCCTTAAATTCAGTGGAGGATTTGTCAGAAAGTTATCAAATTTATATCGCGGGAACTGAGACTATTTACCCTTTCGAGAATTTGCCGATCGTCCGAGCTTTGAGGGGCGAAAACGCGACGGCTGATGATCTGGAAATTTATCAACCCCACAAGAAAGTTCCCCTAGAGATTTGGGGAACGCCAATTTTTGACGATGGTGGCAACGTTGCTTTTGCGATCGCAGTTTTTCAAGATGTCACGGAACGCAAAGAAGCTGAAGCCGATCGCCATTTATTTATTAAGAAACTATTTGATCTTAACCAAAATCTAGAAAAATCTCTGGATGCCGAATCAGACTTAACTGATGCCTACGGCAGATTTGTGCCACACCAATTTCTAAATCTGTTGGGATATGAAAGTATTATAGATGTCCATTTAGGCGACCAAGTGCAGCAGGAAATGTCGGTGCTATTTTCGGATATTCGAGACTTCACGACGCTTTCAGAAACTATGACTCCCCAAGAAAATTTTAAATTTATCAACGCTTACCTTTCACGGATGGAGTCTGCTATTACTAGCAATAACGGGTTTATTGACAAATACATCGGCGATGCAATTATGGCTTTGTTTAGTGACTTCGCAGATGATGCAGTGAAAGCGGGTATTGAAATGCTAAATATCCTGAAGAATTATAACGAATACCGTCAAGGGGTCGGCTACGTCCCGATTAAAATTGGCATTGGCATCAATTCCGGTTCTTTGATGCTGGGGACAGTCGGGGGTACAAGCCGAATGGACAGCACTGTGATTAGCGATGCTGTTAATTTAGCATCTCGCATTGAAGGACTGACCAAAGATTACGGCGTACCTCTATTAATTTCTCAGCAGACTTTGGAACGGTTGCGAAATCCCACAGATTATGCTATTAGAATTGTGGATAAAGTACAGGTAAAAGGAAAATCTCAATATGTCGTAGTCTATGAGGTATTTGATGCAGATCCGCCGGAAAGTTTGTCGGCAAAGCTAGCAAATTTGTCTGTATATAATGAAGCTATGTTACTGTGCGAACGGAAGGAATTCCGAGAAGCAGGAAAATTATTTGAAGAGTGTTTGCGAACAAATCCCAGCGATCATGTAGCTCGCATTTACCTGAAACGCTGTCGGGATTGGCGATCGCTCCTTAAAGGAATTTAGTTGATTGTAGATTGTAAATTGTAGATTGTAGATATACTCCACAGATGAATCTGGGAGATTAAAGTTTGGTATAAAAAATTGAGCTGCTTACGACTTCTGGCGGAAAGCAAGTATCCATTTTTGAGCGGAGTTATGAATCAAGATTCATATCAAGTCGGTTGAATTTAAATAATATAACAGTCGCCAAGGCTGTTAGGAAAGATACTAGAGATAGTCCCTCGTCTTAATAGTGTTCACTCCCCTCACGGCCAAACCATACAGTTACAATCTACTACGTCACAAAGTCATCCAAGCCCTGAGAGCTTTCTGGGATGAAAAAAACAGAAGTCTGTCGCGTGTTTAAAATCAGCCACAACATCATCAACAATCGAGCTTTTAGGCACAACCCAGAGACTTTCAATAAAAGCCGAATCGTCCCCGGTACGACACTGGTTTTTAAGGTGAAACGTTTATATTTTCAAGCTAGTATAACTAAAATATATCTTGAGGGGGGTAACTGACCTCTGGAATCTGTCAAAGGTGTAAAATATAAATAGCTTGATACTTGTTACTTCTGAGGGTTGTCAAAATAGAACGGCTTAGGGAACAAAAACCAGCGATCGGTAATTTGCTGCGAGAACGGCGGCCAGCGCTAAACCTGTCTTAGAAAAAGTTGGCGAATGAATTAGGTATGACCTTACCCCGATTAATCGTTGGGAAAATGGACACGCTACGCCTTCTCGCTTGGCACTCAAGCAAATTTAGATATTGCTGGATGAGTTAGGTGATTCGCCAGATGCAACGGCGAATGCAGTAAGGCACAGCGAGCAAGATATTTTTCGGATAAGGAGTAAAAAGGGTGAGTGTAGAGGGAATCAACAGCATTTTCAGAGATATTCGACTACTTCCCTATGGTGTGGCCACCCTCTCCGTGGCTCTGGCACTGGCGCTAACCCGATCGCTTTTACCGTGGATCTACCCAACCACGACACCCCTGTTTTTCATCGCGGTGATAGTGAGTAGCTGGTATGGCAGTTTCGGGGCTGGGTTACTGGCAACAATTTTATCCACGCTGGCAATCAACTATTTTTTTATTGAGCCGTTCTATTCTTTACAGATAGTTAATGTAGAGACAATTCTTCGGATTGGTATGTTTTTGCTCGCGGCAGGATTGATCGCTTCACTCAATCAATCGTGGCGCACTGCTATAAAAAACGCGAAAGCAGCCTTGCAAAATTTACAGCAGTCAATGGAAGTAGAACAACAGGTGCGCGGCGAAGCAGCACAAGCTGCGGCGACTGAGGCAAAAGAACAACTAGAAACGGTACTTTCTACCATCAACGATGGGTTTTACATCCTCGATCGCGATTGGCGCTACACCTATGCCAACGATCGCTACTGTGAAATGGTTGGAATGCCCCGGTCAGCGATTCTGGGTCAGAACGTTTGGGAGTTATTTCCGGCAGCCGTTGACACCGATGCTTATGTGCAGTTTCATCGGGCAATGCGCGAACAAACGCCACTCCAGTTTGATTATCTGTACTCACCTTGCAAGGGTTGGCATGACCATCGAATTTACCCTTCGCCCAGTGGACTGACCGTTTTGCTTGCTGACATTACCGATCGCAAACAGGCGGAACTCCTCCTAATCGAGCAGACACGACTGCTGGAGTCGATCGCATTCGGGCAGCCACTAGACGACTGTCTGGCAGCCGTGTGTGACTCAGTATCCAGGCTGAATCCGGGTACCCGCGCCTGCTTCCTGCTAACCGATGCTCAGCGGCTGACGTTTAAGAGATCAATTACTCCAGACTTTCCAGCCTCTTTTGGTGAAGGACTCCAAGATGCTCCGATTAACGATTTGTGCATTGGAACCTGTGGCGAAGCAGTGTATAGCGGTCAGCCCGTGACCTGCGCCGACATTGCCAAGGACGATCGCTGGTCGCAAGCATGGCGAAATTTATGCGTGGCTCATGGCATTCTAGCCTGCCATTCTCAGCCCGTGTTCAGGCACGACAATCTACCTATGGGGTCGCTGATGCTGTGCTTTAGCGAGGCGCGGATGCCGACTGATTGGGAACATAAACTCGCGGAGTTCGGCACCCAAGTTGCCAGCATCGTCTTTGAGCGCGATCGATCGTTCCAGGCGTTGCGCGAGAGCGAAGAACTGCTCCGATTGGCTTCCGAAGGCGGCAATTTGGGTTTGTGGTATTGGGATATGGAAACAGACACGCTGAGTTTGACGGACATAGCCAAAGCGATGTTTGGTTTACCCGTGGATACGGCAATGTCGGTGCAGGTGTTTTTAGAAGCGGTGCATCACGACGATCGCCCATTCGTTCACACCGTGATCACGGAGCTAAAAGCGAATCAACCGCATACTGAAATTGAGTATCGGACGCTGTGGGCAGATGGCACCGTTCGTTGGATTTTGGCAAAGGGCGATTGCGCCTACAACGCTGATGGCGTCAGAATTTCGACGCGCGGCGTATTAATCGACATCAGCGATCGCAAACAAGCCGAAGAAGCCTTGCGTCAAAGCGAAGAGCAGAGTCGCAACATTCTAGAGAGTATTGATGATGGATTCTTTTCCCTTGATGAGAATTGGCGTTTCACTTACGTGAATCGGTCAGCGGAAATTCTGCTAGACCGCACTCCGGGCGCTCTGATTGGGAAGAATTTTTGGGAAGAATTCTCAGGACTCAAGGGCAGCGAGTTTGAGCGGGTTCATCGGCGCGTGGCAAACGAGCGCGTGGCTTTGTCAGTCACGGCGTTTTATCCCGATCACGATCGGTGGTATGAGGTTCGCACCTACCCTGCCGCCAACGGGATTACCATTTATTTCCGAAATGTCACCGATCAAAAACTGGCCGAGGAGGTATTGCAACAACGAGAAGCAGAACTTCGTTTAGTCACCAATGCCGTGCCTGCCTTGATTTCCTTTGTAGACTCAGACCAGCGCTATCGCTTCAACAATCGAGCATATGAAGAATGGTTTGGACATCCGGCAGCGCAAATTTATGGCAAGCACCTTCAAGAGGTTTTAGGGGAAACTGGCTATGAAGGGATTCGTCCTTATGTTGAGCAAGTCTTGGCAGGACAGGAAGTGACCTTTGAAAGCCAAATTCCCTACAAAGATGGTGGAACCCGTTATATCAATGCGACCTATGTTCCCCGCTTCAATAGCCAGGGAAAAGTTGAAGGGTTTGTAGCACTGGTCAACGATATCACCGATCGCAAACAAGCCGAAGCCACACTACGGGAGAGTGAGGCAAGGTTCCGGCTGATGGCAGATGCCGCCCCTGTGCTGATTTGGATGTCGGGCATCGATAAACTCTGTTATTACTTCAACCTCCCGTGGCTCAACTTTACCGGACGGACGATCGAGCAAGAAAGGGGCAATGGTTGGGCACAAGGAGTCCACCCCGACGACCTCGATCGGTGTTTAAACACCTATGTGACTGCCTTTGATGCCCGTCAACCGTTCAAGATGGACTATCGCTTGAAACGCTGTGATGGCATATACCGTTGGGTTATGGATGAAGCTGTTCCTCGCTACGGATTGGAAGGTGAGTTCTTGGGCTACATCGGCTCCTGTGTTGATATTGAAGACCACAAACAAGCTGAGGAAGCCCTGCGCGAGAGTGAATCCCGCCTCCGTCTGATCATTGAAAGCGCCAAAGATTATGCCATCTTCACCATCGACCTTAACGGCATCATTGCCAGTTGGAACTCAGGGGCAGAAAGGTTGTTGGGCTATACCGAGACAGAAGCAATTGGTTGCTCGAGTCAGATGATCTTCACACCCGAAGATAACGAACAAGGACAAGCCGAGTACCAGAGGCAAACGGCTCTACTGCAAGGACGGGCAGAAGACGAACGCTGGCACGTCCGCAAAGATGGGAATCGCTTTTGGGCCAGTGGATTGATGATGCCCCTGCTTAACGAAGCGGATTGTCCGCAGGGATTTGTCAAAATAATGCAGGACAAGACCGCACAACGGCAAGCGAGTGAGCGACTGCAATTACTGTATGAAACTACCCGCGATCTGATGAAGACAGAACAGCCTCTGGCTTTGATGGACACGCTATTCCGCAAACTTGCAGTGCAACTCGATCTGCACTCTTACTACAACTTCATGGTCGAAGAAAAAGACAACCGCCCGATGCTGCATTTGAGAAACTATGATGGCATCTCTGAAGAAAGGGCGCAGGCGATCGCATGGATCGAATTAGGGGAATATCTCTGTGGACTGGTTGCCCAAACGCAGCAGCAACTTGTCTTGAATCAAGCCGAACTTTCCACTCATCCGAATGCTAAAGCCGCCTCTGAACTGGGCATCACGGCTTACGTGGGTCAACCGTTAATCGCTCAAGGGCGGTTATTAGGGACGCTCTCATTTGCCAGTCTGACTCGGACGCACTTCACGCCTGCAGAAATCGAGCTGCTGGGCTCTATCTGTGACCAAATCGCGATCGCCCTGGAACGGGCAAACCTGAACGATTCACTGCAGCAGCAAGCGGAACAGCTAAAACAGGCAAATCGGATCAAGGATGAGTTTTTAGCGGTTCTATCCCATGAATTGCGATCGCCCCTCAATCCGATCCTGGGGTGGACAAAGCTGCTGCAAACTGGCAAGCTGGATGCGGCCAAAACTGCACAGGCGTTAGCCACAATCGAACGCAATGCCAAGCTGCAAACTGAATTGATTGAAGATTTGCTTGATGTCTCGAAAATTCTCCAAGGCAAGCTCAGTCTTAATATTCGTCCAGTCGATTTAGCTTTAACTGTGGAATCGGCGATCGAAACTGTCAATTTGGCTGCTGTTGCCAAATCCATTGATATTCGGACTGTGTTAGATCCTCAGATTGGACAAATTTTGGGGGATTCGGGCCGTTTGCAGCAAGTAGTCTGGAATCTTGTTTCCAATGCGGTCAAATTTACTTCAGCCGGGGGGCGCGTTGAGGTGAATTTGATTCGTGTTGGCAATCAGGCTCAAATTACTGTAACGGATACAGGGATTGGCATCGCACCGGAGTTTTTACCCTACGTGTTTGACTACTTCCGGCAAAAAGATGGCGCTACAACCCGCAAGTTTGGTGGCTTGGGATTGGGGCTGGCGATCGTGCGGCATCTAGTCGAACTGCACGGTGGCACCGTTGGGGCCCAGAGCCAGGGTGAAGGGTTAGGAGCTACCTTTACTGTAAGACTGCCCCTATCAGAGAAGGTAAGACAAGAAAACTCTCTTGCAAGACTTTCGGAACGATCGACTGCGGATGAACCGTTATCCGGGATGCGGATACTTGTGGTAGATGATGAGCCGGATATGCGAGAGTTGATTTCTTTTTTGCTAGAAGATGCAGGTGCAGAGGTACTGACTGTTGCTGTCCCTCAAGAAGCCCTCACAGCGTTGACTAATTTCCAGCCAGATGTCCTGTTGAGCGACATTGGAATGCCGGGGATGGATGGCTATATGCTGTTGCGGCAAGTGCGAGCCATGCCGCCAGAACGGGGTGGGCTGATTCCCGCGATCGCCCTGACTGCCTATGCGGGTGAGTTTAATCAACAGCAAGCTTTGCAAGCTGGATTTAACCGACATCTGGCAAAGCCGATCGAACCGGATCAATTAATTAAGACGATCGTCGCACTTCTTAGCAAGAACACTCATGACCCAGCAAGCTATAAAGATTGAGCCGAAGGATCTCAAACCGCTCAAACATCACCAAGCTTTTAAGTTTCTGTGCTTAGGCAGCGATATTTGTATTAGAGGAGAATCTACAAATAAATCCGGTTTCTAGTCTAACAGTGCGTAAGTCCTGATAATATAATCAATAATTTGGAGTGTCAAAAAAAGACGATGGGAATTCACAAGCACCAGCCTAGAATACGTATAAAACCTTCAGTGATTAAAGCAATAGCTCTGTTCTTTATGTGCTGCTTGTTAACTGCAAGTTGTGGACAAAGAACACGTCCATCGGTCACTGCGAGCGGCGAAAATGCTAATAACCGCGTTACTATTGGCACAACCTTGAAATTACGGACGATCGACCCTGCGGACGGTTACGAAACCTTATCAGGACAATTGCTGCGAAATTTGGGCGACACTCTCTACACTTACAAGTCGGGAACTACAGAGTTAATCCCCCACTTAGCGACAGCAATGCCAAAAGTTAGCCAAGACGGATTGACATATACAATCCCCTTGCGTCAAGGCGTTATTTTTCACGACGACACACCGTTTAACGCCGCCGCAATGGAATTTTCCTTGCAGCGGTTTATCAAAAATGGTGGCAGTCCGGCTATGTTGTTGAGCGATGCAGTAGAATCGGTAAAAGCCACGGGCGAATACGAATTAACTTTTCAACTCAAAAAGCCTTTTTCTGCTTTTCCTTCCCTGTTGACATTTTCCGGTATGTGTGCTGTTTCTCCGAAAGCATACGAGATTGGACAGGGTAAATTTAAACCCGATACGTTTGTGGGAACTGGACGTTACAAGCTGGCGAAGTACGGCAGCGATTCTGTCAAGTTTGACGTGTTTGACAAGTATTGGGGGGAAAAGCCGGTTAATCAAGGAATTGACATTTTGCTGCTTTCTAGTTCGTCAAATTTGTTCAATACTTTTCAGACTGGTGCAGTTGATGTGGCTTATTTGTCTATGGATGCAGACCAAGTTCAAAGCTTGGACGAGGGAGCAAAAAAAGGGAAATGGCAGGAAATCGCGGGGGAAAGCAGTACGGTTAATTACATAACGCTGAATACCAAGTCTAAACCGCTGGACAAGTTAGAAGTCAGACAGGCTATCGCAGCAGTGATGGATCGCCCGGTGATTAACGAGCGCGTACTGCGGGGACAAGCACAACCGCTTTACAGTCTGATTCCCACAAACTTCGACGTTCAAAAACCAGTTTTTAAAGAACTCTACGGTGATGCCAACACGACAAAGGCTAAGGAACTTTTAACGAAAGCGGGGTACTCGGCCACCAATCCTTTCGTTCTGCCAATTTGGTATGCTTCATCTTCCACAAAACGAGCTTTAGTGGTGAGTATGATGGAGGCGCAAGCTAAACTCAAAATGGACGGGATAATGAAGGTAGAAATTAACAGCGTGGAATCTCCGACTTTGTTTCAAAACATAGAGAAGGGAATTTATCCTGCGGTTTTAGTGGATTGGTCTGCGGACTTTTTTGACGCTGACAATTACATTCACCCGTTTTTAGATTGTGCGACAGGTTCCGAGGCTGAGGGCTGCTCCAAAGGTCAAAGTCAAGGTCAGGGTTCGTTTTATTATAGCGATCGGGTAAATCAACTGATCGACAAGGAGCGCAAAGAAACAAACCCTGAAACCCGCAAAGCCCTATTTGGCGAAATTCAAGACATACTGGGTCAAGATGTACCTTTCATCCCTCTTTGGCAAGATAAGGACTATACGTTTGCTCAGAACAGCATTACCGGCGTCCGTCTCGAACCGACGCAATCTTTTCCTTTTTGGTTCCTGAAAAAGCAATAATTCTTTACAAGAATTTCCAGGAGGTGAAACGTCAATAATTATTGCATATTGTGTACACAATAGGGTGATGATTGTCACAGTTTATCAAAGAGACTGATCACCCAACCCTCTTTAATAATGTGCGATATTATTAAAGAGAGATATTGCTGAGGGTGGGTATATGAAACTTGGGATTTTAACAACAACAGGGCTGCTGATTGCGATCGGTTGTGCCTCGGGAGTAAAGGCAGAAAACGTATCGCACGTCAAGCAATTATTAGAAACTAAAAAATGTAGCCAATGTGACTTGACAGGAGCGCAGCTTGCTGGTACTGATTTGACTGGCGCAGATTTGAGCGGTGCGAACCTGAGCGGTGCGAACCTGAACGGTGCAAATTTGAACGAAGCCAAACTGAATGAAGCAAATCTGAAACAAGCTAAATTGCAAGGTGCAAGTTTAATTGCGGCTAAAATGCACGGGGCTAATTTGGAGAGTGCTGATTTGAGCCGCGCTAATCTGAGTTTGGCGGGTTTAGTGATTGCGAGTTTGAAAAATACCAACCTCACCAGTGCTAATTTAATCGGCGCTAATTTAGAAAGCGCAAATTTGGCGGGTGCAAACCTGAGAAATGCTCGCCAGTCTGTAGCGAATTTAGCTAATGTCAGCCTCAAAGGTGGCAGTTTGTCTGGAATAGACGTACAGGGAGTCAACTTGCGGGATGCAAATTTGACTAATGCAAATTTGAACGGTGCTAATTTGAACGGTTCGGACTTGACAGGTGCTAATTTAAAGAATGCCAATATGGCAAATGTAGATTTGAAAAACGCTTCTTTGCCGTAGGATGATCGCCAATTGCTATATCAAATTCTGGTGCTTAACAAAGTTAGTATAATAAGGTAGGGGCAATTATGAAATTGCCCCTAAATTTTTAATTGTAGGACTTATCTTGTTTCCGATCGCTGCGTAGCGTAGATGATTGTTCGGTGTGCGAAGCTTTTCCTTAGCGTCTGCGATTGTTTCATATTTGGATCTCGGATCAATCTTCCTCGTGAGAATCTTGGGCGAAGCGGATAATGTCATCATCGCCGAGGTATTCACCATTTTGGATTTCGATCATCACCAGGGGAATAACGCCTGGATTTTCTACGCGGTGAGCAGTATTCATGGGAACGTAGGTTGACTGTTTCTGCATGAGAATCGTCTCTTTGTCATCGCAGATAACTTTAGCGGTACCGGAGACGACAACCCAGTGCTCGCTGCGGTGATAGTGCATTTGGGTGCTGATGTGATGCCCCGGCTTGACTTCAATGCGATTGATCTTATAACGATCGCCCGCATCTATTACTGTAACTTGACCCCAGTAGCGGGTTTGTGTGCGATCGTCAATTTTTTCGATTGTGTCCACTGTTTCCACCATCCTGTTTATCTCGCCAACGGTGTCTGTCAAAATATCTGTAGTTCAAAGTATAGCAGGGATTGGCTAAGTGCGTAAGTGCGTAAGTGCGATCGATTTCAACATTACTCAATTAGCCGCCATTCACGAGCATCCACAAATTGCGACAAATGCCCCACATTTGTTGTAGCAATTACCACCTGATTTCCTTCACTAGCCTCCAATATTGCTTGAGCCGCCAAAATCACATCCCCGTCAAGTGCATTGGCTTCTGCGGTTGGTCTTCCTCTCATTCTCGCGTCAGCCCACAACTGAGCCGCTAGAAGCATTACCTCCGAAGTCAAAGGACGGTAGGGGATTTGCGATTTAAGTTGATCAAGTCGTCTAATACCTTCCGTTTTACCTGCACGAATTAATTCGCGCCTCACCTCATAGTCAGCAATTTCAGGAAGCATGACAATGTAACCTTTTAGCGGCAAAGATTGCAGCCAGACTTTACCCTCTTGAGATAAAGGAGAGTCGGCTTTGGGATTTGTAACAATTCCTAATGGCCCCGAATCTAACAACACTATTCTGCTCATGGAATGCTCTTATATATGCACGGGGCTTTCTTCTAGTGCCTTGCGGAGAACTTCAGCGGTTTCTGTTTGCTCCTGTTCATCTCCATCATCTACCCAAGACTGTAACAGCTTGCTCAGAGCTTCGTGCTGCTGTAAAGGATCGATAATTTCTGGTTTTTCGTTATCCTCATTTCCTTCCTTTAGCCCCGCTAGCATTACTCTGGTCATAGCTTGATTTCTGTTGATACTTCCCTCCTTCGACAGTTTAGTAAAATCTACATTTTCAGGTGTGTCGGCGGGTTCCGACAATCCTGGCTTAACTGTCACAGTTTCCAGAAATAACCTCATCATTTTAAGCAAATTAGGCCAATATTCTCTCGGAGTTTGCTGAATTACACTGAGAAACTCTACCATTTCATTACCAATGCGAATTTCTGGCACTGAAGTTGGTGTCTCTGGGTTTTCAGTGATTAAAGCTCGTTCAGACATACTTTTTTTCTCCTCAAGCGGATTTATAGGGATTGGCAGGTCGATATCCTGGATCGGAATTAGAGACTGGCGATCGAACTCGCCTCTACTTATATTTTAAACAAAAAACGGGGGATGATTCATGGAGATTCTGGGATTTGTTGTAACCGCAGATGTCAGCGGATTAACACAAATGAACGCAGATAAAATTCATCTGCGTACACCTGCGTTCATCTGCGTTTCAAGATAAGCAGTTCGCTGAGTTTCGACGAAATTACTTGCTCAAAACACCATCAGGAATCCCCAAAAGATCCTCAATGCGAGGCATATCTTCCAAAGCAATCACTCGTCCTTCATCCTCAAAACCGGCAATTTGATCGAAATTCAAATACCGATACAAATCACCCGCAAAAGGATCGATTCTTTTAGACACAATGTCATTGTATTCTTGGACTGTAGGAATGCGACCTAACAGCGAACAAACGGCCGCCAATTCCGCCGAACCGAGATAAACTTGTGCATCTTTGCCCATACGGTTGTTAAAGTTGCGAGTAGAAGTTGAAAAAACCGTTGTCGCATCTTTAACCCGCGCTTGATTGCCCATACAAAGACTGCAACCGGGCATTTCTGTACGCGCTCCAGCGGCTCCAAAAATGCTGTAATAACCTTCTTCTTTGAGTTGCTGTTCGTCCATCCGAGTTGGCGGACAAATCCACAGGCGAGTTTTGACTTCGCCTGCACCTTCCAACACCTTGGCAGTGGCGCGGTAGTGACCGATATTTGTCATGCAAGAACCGACAAATACTTCGTCAACCCGATCGCCCGCAACCTCACTCAACAACTTAACATTATCCGGGTCATTGGGAGCAGCCACAATGGGTTCTTTAATCTCGTTCAGATCGATTTCGATGATTTCAACGTATTCCGCATCAGCATCCGCCTCCATCAGCACCGGATTTGCCAGCCATTCCTCCATCTTAGCCACCCGGCGCATCATCGTCCGCGCATCTTGATAGCCCCGCGCCACCATGTTTTTCAGCAGCGCGACATTGGAGCGAATGTACTCGGAAACAGTCTCCACGCTCAATTTAATCGTGCATCCAGCGCAAGAACGCTCGGCCGTCGCATCTGTCAATTCAAAAGCCTGCTCGACCTTCAAATCGGGCAAACCTTCAATCTCCATAATCCGCCCAGAAAAGATGTTTTTCTTGTTCTGTTTCGCGACGGTTAGCAAACCTTTTTGAATTGCTACATAGGGAATGGCATTCACAACATCCCGCAACGTTACTCCCGGCTGCAATTCACCTTTGAACCGCACTAAAACCGATTCCGGCATATCCAAAGGCATGACGCCCAATGCCGCAGCAAATGCCACCAATCCCGAACCCGCAGGAAAGGAAATTCCCAAAGGAAAACGAGTGTGAGAATCGCCGCCAGTTCCCACTGTATCCGGCAATAACATTCGGTTCAGCCAAGAGTGAATAATGCCATCTCCGGGGCGCAAAGCTATGCCGGCGCGTTCTGCCATGAAATCGGGCAATTCATGGTGAGTTTTGACATCAACTGGTTTTGGATAAGCGGCGGTGTGGCAGAAACTTTGAATTACCAAATCAGCGCTAAATCCCAAACAAGCAAGTTCTTTCAATTCGTCCCGAGTCATCGGCCCGGTGGTATCTTGCGAGCCGACTGTTGTCATGACTGGTTCACAAGATGTACCGGGACGAACGCCGGACAAACCGCAAGCTTTCCCTACCATTTTTTGTGCTAAAGTGAAGCCTTTGCCTGTATCTACTGGGATTGTAGGACGGGTAAAAATAGTGCTAGGTTCTAGTCCTAAAGCTTCGCGGGTTTTGTCTGTTAAAGTGCGTCCAATTAATAGCGGAATTCGACCACCGGCGCGAACTTCGTCTAGAATTGTGTCGGGTTTGAGGGTGAAGGTGGAGATGATTTCTCCGGCTTCGTTGGTAATTTCGCCTTTGTAGGGATGGATGGTAATTACCATTCCTGTTTCCATTTGGGAGACATCGCATTCGATCGGCAAAGCGCCGGAATCTTCAGCGGTATTGAAGAAAATCGGGGCGATCGCACTTCCTAAAATATAACCGCCGCTGCGCTTGTTGGGCACAAACGGAATATCATTGCCAATGTGCCACAGCACGGAATTAATCGCCGATTTCCGCGAAGAACCGGTACCGACAACATCACCAACATAGGCTACCGGATGGCCTTTTTGCTTCAAATCTGCAATGGTTTGCAAAGATCCTGGCATCTTACTTTCCAGCATCGCCAAAGCGTGTAGGGGAATGTCCGGCCGCGTGGTAGCATGAGGTGCTGGCGACAAGTCGTCAGTATTGGTTTCTCCAGGAACTTTGAAGACTGTAACGGTAATCGCTTCTGGCAACACAGGACGACCCGTAAACCACTCGGCATCCGCCCAAGAATCGACTACCTGCTTGGCATAGGGATTGGTATCAGACAAAGCTATAACGTCATGGAAAGCATCGAATACTAACAACGTTTTGCTCAGTGCCCGGGCGGCGGTGGCGGGAATTGCAATTTCGGCAGTGGGATTGAGCAAATCGATTAAAGATTGCACGTTGTAACCGCCCATCATTGTCCCCAGCAGGTAAACTGCCCATTTGGGAGCAATTAGGGGGCTGTGGATTTCGCCTTTAGCAATACCGGTTAAAAAACCAGCTTTGACGTAGGCGGCGCTGTCTACTCCGGGTGGGACGCGATCGCGCAATAATTCTATTAAGGTTTCTTCTTCTCCAGCCGGCGGATTTTTCAGCAGTTCACACAGTTCCGACGTTTGCTGGGCGTCTAGCGGCAGCGGGGGAATTCCCAAAGCTGCCCGTTCGGCAGCGTTACGGCGGTAAGATTCAAGCATTTCTCCTCTCTCCTGGGATAGTTTCAGTGGTTGGCAAGCAGATGACTTTACTTTTTAGATTAGGAGCTTCCGCTGCACATTGGGTAAAGTACCTCGCTCTACATAAAAACTTAACGCAACTTTAAAAACAGTAGATTGTCATACCAAAGAGAGATGTGTTCTTCACCGGGAGTGCAAAATATCAAACTCCTGCCGAGCAGTTTAGAGGCCTTCAGTTGCATTGTTGTGGTTAAGATTAATGTGTTGTGGGGTACTTTTGATCGTCCTCTGCATCCATCCCTGACAACTCAAGCTAGGGAAGCATTTGTCAATGAGCAATTATGCTCAGAATTTACTCTGATTATGGGTACAAAACTCAGATTGGCGCGATCGAGGAATCATGCCAAGCGCCATATTTATGCCTACCCACTCCCAAATCGCGAATTTTCTACTCCTAGAAAAGCTGTTTTTTTGAGTAATCTTACTGATTGACAAATGAAATTAAGTCTTCAGTTGTTACTAATGCTCTGCGTCTGAAATCGTCATTTACCACAAGTTTAAAAAAGTTGTCCTGCTAATGGATAGATTGAAAAATGGAAAGTTTTATCCCTGAAAACTCTGAAGACTCTCACGGCTGGGCCTCCAAGCCAGATTTGTACAAAGAGCTGCAAGGAACCAAAGAATTACTGCTGACGATCGCCAACTCGATGCCGATGCCCCTGATCGTGAGCAGTCTGGCGGACGGCACAATTCTTTATAGCAATGATTTATGCCGTCAGGCTTTCGGGTTCACAGGATTCAAGTCGATCGACCGCCAAAAAGCCGAAATGCTGTACCACAAAGCTGCAGAGCGCCAAGAATTGCTGTTGCGGCTCGCCCACAACGGACACGTCCGCGAGACAGAAATCCGGCTTAAAAAAGCTGACGGCACGCTATTTTGGGCAAGTGTATCGATGCGGTATCTGACATTGGTGTCGGGAAAAGCTGTTCTCTCGGTGTTCAGCGACATTACGGATCGGAAGCGAGCGGCCGCCAAGGAGCAGGAATTGCTCACGTCAATCCACTCGCGGGCCCGCCAGCAAGCTGCCGTCGCTTACTTGGGGCAGCAGGCCCTCGCCGAAACAGATTTGTCCGCACTGATGGACAAAGCTGCGGTTTTAATTGCTCAAACCCTGGACGTTGATTATTGTCAGTTGTTAGAACTGTTGCCCTCTGGTCATGCTTTTCTCCTGCGAGCGGGGGTTGGCTGGCAGCCAGGCCTCGTCGGCAGCGCTACTGTTGCCGCTTCTGCCCGATCGCAAGCCGGTTACACATTGCTAGTGGGTGAACCGACAATCGTGGAAGATTTGCGGGTGGAAACACGCTTTAGCGAGTTGCCGCTGCTGCACAACCACCGCGCTGTCAGCGGCGTTACTGTGATCATTCCCGGCAATCGAGGACTGGGGAGCAACTGGGGACAAGCAGAACCAACGAACAGTTCCTCCTCGCAGGCCTGGGGCATTTTGGGGGTTCATACCAGCCAAAGGCGGGTTTTCAGTCAAGATGATGTTTATTTTGTAGAAGCGATCGCCAACGTGTTAGCTGCGGCGATCGAGCGGATTCGATCGCAAGAGCGCTTACAAATGATGGAACGGGCGATCGAAAGTTGCAGCAACGGCATTGCAATCACCGACGCCACCATTGCAGATAATCCGATTATTTATGTAAATCCTAGTTTTGAGCGGATTACTGGTTATAGCAGAGACGAGTTAATGGGGAAAAATTGCCGATTTTTGCAGGGTACAGACACTGACAGCCCCGCTGCCAAACAATTGCGAATTGCGATTGAAGAAGGGAGAGAATCTCAAGTTATATTACGCAACTTTCGGAAAGACGGCACGCCTTTTTGGCACGAACTGTCGATCGCTCCGATTTACAACTCGCGGCGACACTTAACCCACTTTATTGGAGTACAAACAGACATTACCGACCGCCAGCGCTCGGAAGAAGAATTATTTTTAAAGTCTCAAGCTTTAGCAGCTTTTAGCGCTAATCTCAAACACTTGCACCGGATTACAACTTATCATTATCAAAACTTTGAAGAACGGGTTGACGATTATCTAACAGCAGGCTGTTTGATGTTTGGACTTTCTATAGGGATCATGGCTGAAGTTGAGAGCGAAACTTTTATTGTCCAAGCAGCGAAAACAGATTTAGGATACTTCGTGCGAGGCTTAGAATTGAACCTCAGCGATACTTACTGCGCCGCAGTCATTAAGCTCAACAAAACAGTTGCGTATTCTCATATAGGAGCAGACATAGAGATGCGCGAACATCCAGCTTATCAAAGCTGCAAATCAGAATCTTACATCGGAACGCCGATATTTGTTAACAATAAAACCTACGGAACTTTAAGTTTTAGTTCGCCAGAAATAAAAAAAAGGAAGTTCAAGTATGAGGAGATAGAAATTATAGAATTGATGGCTCAAAGTATTGGCAAAATTCTGGCGGTTCACCAAATGGAAGTCGAACGCCAGCAAGCTGAAAAAGAGCGATGCGAGTTAATAGTATCACTCAAAGAAAGTGAAGAACGCTATCGCCGTTTAGTAGAACTATCTCCCGAAGCGATCGCCGTTCACAGTCAAGGGAGAATCGCCTACATCAATGCTGCCGGCGCGAAACTCCTCGGTGCGATCTCTCCCGAAGCGCTCATCGGCTTTCCCGTATTGCATTTCGTCCATCCAAACTATGTGGAAACTGCCAAAGAGCGCATCCGGCTAGTCGAGACAGAAAATCAGCCGATCGACCTTGCCGAACAAAAACTGATTCGGTTCGATGGACAAATAATAGACGTTGAAGTTGTCGGCATCCCCGCTACTTATCAAGGCTCAACCGCCGCCCAGATTATTATCCGAGATGTCACCGAGCGCAAGCGAGTAGAACGGGAACTGCTGCACGGCGCTTTTCACGATGCGCTGACAGGTTTGCCCAACCGCGTTTTGTTCCTAGACAGGCTAGGACAAGCCATCCGCCGAGCCAATCAGTCCCCGGATTACAAATTTGGTTTACTTTTCCTCGATTTAGACCGCTTCAAAGTAGTTAATGATTCTTTAGGACACGTTTTAGGAGACAAACTGCTAATCGCCCTAGCCCAGCGACTGCAAACCTGCGTCCGGGTTTCTGATACCGTCGCCCGGCTGGGGGGAGACGAATTCACCATCCTGCTAGACCACATTCAGAGCCTCAGCGACGCCACCCTCGCAGCTAAAAAGATACAAAAAGAACTGACGAAGCCGTTTCATATCGAAGGGCACGAAGTATTTACCACCGCTAGCATTGGCATTGTTTTCAGTCGAGGCGAAGCCACCGACAGTGGGGAATCGAATCCGTACACTCACCCGGAAGAATTCCTACGCGATGCTGACATCGCTATGTACCGCGCTAAAGCTTTGGGTAAGGCCCGCCACGAAGTGTTTAATTTGGCGATGCACGACCAAACTATGTCGCTGTTGCAGTTAGAAACTGACCTGCGGTTGGCTATTTTGGGCAAGGAGGAATTAGGAGAGAGCAAGGATCAATGTTCGCACTTTATTGTGCACTACCAACCGATTGTTTCGATCGCCAGCGGTGCGCTCGAAGGTTTTGAGGCCTTGGTGCGCTGGCATCACCCAGTTCGGGGTCTAGTTCCGCCGTCTACTTTTATCCCTGTAGCTGAAGAAACAGGTTTGATCGTGCCTCTGGGAGCCTGGGTGTTGCGGGAAGCTTGTCAGCAATTGCGGATTTGGCAAGAAATGTTAACCGAGGAACAGGGAAGAAGTCCAATGGAAGTCGGAACAAGGCCCTTCGACTCCCTTGGGCTGCACTCAGGACAAGTTGCTCAGGGTAACAAGAAGGAAGAAGGCGCTTCGACTTCGCTCAGGGTAACAACAGGGAAGAGGACAACGGGCAATGTAGGGAATTTAACTGATGTAACAGATACAGGGCATGAGGAACACGGAACTTTTACTGAGCGTAGCCCCAGTATTAGTCACAGAAAAGAAAGAATAGGTAAAAAATTACCAATTCCCAGTTACCAATTCCCGATTACCGATTTCCACTCATCTATTACCAATTCCCAATTCCCAATTACCAATACTTCGGCTACGTTCAGTACAACTGCCCAGGTACCAATTCCTAATTTTAAATTACCAATTATTGATCCTTCGCAATTAACAATGAGCGTCAATCTCTCTCCTAAACAGTTAGGTTTTCCGAATTTAATTGAGGAAATCGATGAAATTTTAGCAGAAACGGGCTGCGCTCCGAGCTGTTTAAAATTGGAGATTACTGAAAGCGCGATCGTGGAAAATGTCAAGAAAGCCAATATTGTGCTAGCCCAATTAAAAAATAGAAATATTCGATTGTCGATCGACGATTTCGGTACTGGCTATTCGTCTTTGAGTTACTTGCACCGTTTTCCGCTGGATACACTGAAGATCGATCGATCTTTTGTAAGTCGCTTAGGGGCTGTGGAAAATGGTGACGACGGGGGCCAGCCTTTGCAGATTGTGCGGGCGATCGTAACTTTGGCTCACAATTTGGGATTGAATGCGATCGCCGAAGGTGTAGAGACACCCGAACAATTATCACAGCTTCGAGAACTAGACTGCGAATTAGCTCAGGGATATTGGTTTTCTAAACCTTTGGACAGTTCTACCGTGACAGAAATGCTGATCAATCTCGGTAATAGAGCAATTATGGACTGAGTGAGGGACAGATTGGTAAATTGTGCGTCACCCCGTGAAGACATTTTTGCTACAAACTCACAATCTCAAAACTGATGCACCGGCCCGAGAAATTCTCTTTTTAAAACCGCAGATGATGGCAGATAAACACAGATTAACGCAGATGAATTAGATCCATTCCGGTTGCATTGTCGGTAATTGTTGACTATTGACTGGATTTTATCAGGACGATGCTACCGGATTTGATATGGTTGACAATTACAAAACTGACGCACCGTAACGCTTTCGCAATTGCCAATTGCCAATTATATCATTTCCGGTTACACTCATACATGATGTTGACTGTTGACGGTTGACTGTTGACGCCGTGAACAGTGAACAGTCAACAGTCAACCGTCAACTCGAATTTACTATTCCGATGCTAACGGATTTGATATTACAACTTACCAATTCCCCATTAACAATTAGCTTAGAGGGGAATCTCGATCGCCAATTCAGTACCCTGTCCCGGCGAAGAAGTACATTTCAGCGAACCTTTGTGTCTGTCTGTAACAATTTGATAGCTAATTGACAAGCCCATCCCAGTGCCTTTACCCACAGGTTTAGTGGTAAAAAACGGGTCAAAAAGCCGAGTGCCGACCGTCTCCGGTATTCCCGGCCCGTTGTCAGCAATCCGAATGATTACCTTGCCCGCTGGCGATATTTCAGTGCGGATGCGGATGTGGCTGGGCTGTTCCCGCATTTCCTCAGCAGAACGACGCAGATCCCGTTCTTCCAAAGCATCCAAAGCATTGCTCAAGATATTCATAAATACTTGATTTAACTGTCCGGCATAACATTCTACTAAGGGCAGTTCAGCGTATTCTTTAATCACCTCAATTTCTGGATGATTGTGTTTAGCTTTGAGCCGGTGCTGCAAAATCATCAGGGTGCTATCTATGCCCTCGTGGATGTTGACTGCTTTCATTTCCGCTTCGTCCATGCGGGAAAATGTGCGGAGAGAAGCAACAATTTGTTGAATTCTGTCTGCACCGACTTTCATTGAAGAAAGCAACTTGGGCAGGTCTTCCATCAGGAAGTCTAGTTCAATATTGTCTACTTCCTCTTGAATTTCCGGGACTGGATCGGGATAGTGATTTTGGTAAAGTTCGATCAGGTGTAGCAAGTCTTGAGTATAGTCGTTGGCGTGGGTGAGATTGCCGTAAATAAAGTTAACTGGGTTGTTTATTTCGTGGGCGACTCCTGCCACAAGTTGACCGAGACTTGACATTTTTTCATTTTGAATTAACTGCGATTGAGTGCTGGTTAATTTCTGCAAGGTTTGTTCTAATTCGATAGCTTTATTGCGAGTCTGGGCGTAAAGATCGGCTTGGTTGAGAGCGATCGCCAATTGAACTGTAATCGCTTGCAACAATTCTACTTCGCTGTCGCTCCAGGGTCGTACAGAACAGCAGGAGCAGCAGCTAACTGCACTTATTACCCCAGAAAGTGCCTGCATGGGAATGATTAATACAGATTGGTAGCCCATCGATCGAACGATTTGTTTCCAAACAGGATCTGCGACTGTTTCGACATCATCCACCCGCAGCATTTCCATCTGCAATACTTTTTCTCCCACAGGACCGAAGTCGGAAGCTTGATAGCTACCTGTTAAATCGGGAAGTTCCCGAAGGCGAGATTCTTTAATAATTTCCCAGAAAGGCTCCTCTCCGTCGTCGCGATACCAGGCAAAATTGCAACGATCGATCTGCAGGAAAGCGCGAATTTCCTTAACTGCGACTGTAACGATGCTGTCGAAATCGAGGGAATTGCGGATTTGAGTAGTGAGGTTGTTGAGCAATTTTTCTCGCTCGGCCTGCTGCTTGAGTTGGGCTTCCGATCGCCTCAAGGCAATTTCTCCCCGCTTGCGATCGGTAATGTCTTCGGTGACAGCTAATAGATATTGCGGTTTGCCATCAGCATCGAGTATTGCTGTTTTCTTGGTATGAAATATCCGCGTTTCTCCTTGGCTTGTTTCAATCTCTTCTTCGGCGATTTCTACAATTTGCCCGCTGTTGAGCACTTCCCGGTCTTTGGCGGTAAAAAAATCAGCTTGTTCTGTTGGGAAAAAGTCGTAATCATTTTTGCCCATAACTTCTGCTGCACTGAAACCGAGTAACTGTTCAGCTACTGGGTTCCACAGAACAAACCGCAGTTCTTGGGCATTCTTGGCAACCACTCCTACGGGTATGGTTTTGAGCACTGACTCCATAAACTGTTGAGCGTGTTGCAGTTCTGCTTCTGCCTGTTTGCGATCGCTAATATCTCGGACGTTTGCAATGATGCTGAGATTGCCGTTGAGATGAATTCTGGACAGGGCAACTTCTGCATCAAAAGTTGAACCGTCGTTGGGACGCCTCGCTTTCCATTCCACGCGACCTGTTTCGCCTGCTAATACTCTTTCCCAAAGTTCTTCCATTTGTTCAATGGGATTGTCGTCTGTTGAATAGTCGTTTTTAATTGATAATTTTGTTGCTTGCTCACGGGTAACTCCGTACATTTCTAACATTCGATTATTGACATCAAGAATGTTTCCTTCTAAATCGTGAATAAAGATAGCATCGTAGACATTGTTAAATATGGTTCGCAGGTTTTGCTCGGAAACTAGCAGCGCTGCTTCTGCCTGTTTACGATCGCCAATTTCTTGTTCTAATTGCGTGACTGCTTGGGAAAGTTCAGCCGTGCGATCGCTTACTCTGTCTTCTAACTCGACTGCTGATTGCCGTAGTGCTGCTTCGGCGGCTTTGCGATCGGTAATGTCGAGCGCCGTACCGAACAGTTTTACCACCTTGCCGTTCGCATCGGTTTCGGCTTTGCCCACGGCGTTCAGGTATCGCAAGGTGCCGTCGGGACGGTAAAAGCGGTAGTCAAAATCGTAGGGAATGCCGAATTCAAGGCTCTGCTGTATTTGCCTTTGCCACAATTCCACATCTTCTGGATGGTACAAAGAGATTTGCTGCTCTACGCTGGGCGCTGCCGCAGCGGGTTCGAGTCCGTAGATGCGGAAGAGTTCTTCCGACCAAGTGACGGTATTCGTAGCTGGGTAGAATTCCCAATTGCCGACGTGGGCGACTCTCTGGGCTTCTTTTAGCTGCCGCTGGCTCTCGCGGATGGCGGTTTCGGCAACTTTGCGATCGGTAATGTCGAACAATACGCCGCAAAATACGATTTCGCCGTTCTCGCTGCGGGTGGGCATGGAGTCGCCCTGCCACCAGCGAATCTCACCGTCGGGCTTGACTAACCGTCCTTCGTAGTGCCAGAGGGAAAGGTTTTCTACGGCTTCGTTGACGGAGGCGATGTAGCTTTCCAAGTCTTCGGGGTGGACGCGGGAAATGAATGTATTCATGTCTCGCATCATTTCTGCTGCTGTGACGCCGCTGATATATTCGATGCGATCGCTCATGTAGTCAATGCGCCAAACTCCGTCACGGTTGCAAAACTGGAACAAAGCTCCGGGCATGGTGGCTGCGATCGTCCGAAACTTGGTTTCGCTGGCACTGAGGGCGGCAAAAGTCTGGCGCAGTTCTGCCGTGCGTGCTTCTACTCTGCGCTCTAGTTCTGCGTTGGCGTGTTGTAAGGCTGCTTCTGCTCGCTTGCGATCGGTAATGTCGGTGGCTGTACCGGTGGTGCCGAGGCAGTTTCCGGTTTCGTCGTAGAGGGCGATCGCGTTAAACATTAAATGTTTCATGCTGCCGTCTTTGGCGATTTGGGTGGTTTCGTACTGGAAAATTGATTCTCCGGCAAACAGGCGGGCGAACACTTCTAAATCTTTCTGGCTTTGTTCTGGTGTCGCAAAGTCGGAGAACGGCCGACCGATCATTTCTTCTGGTTCGTAACCGTAGATGTACTTAACTGCTGGGTTGACGAAGGTGTAGCGCCCGATCGCATCGACCGACCAAATCATGTCTTGGGAGGTTTCTACCAGGCTGCGGTATTTGGTTTCGCTGGCTTTGACCGCTTCTTCTGTTTTTTTGCGTTCCGTCATGTCGCGGGAGACGCCGACTGTCATTGTGATTTGGCCGTCTTCATTGCGGATGGGTGTTTTGACGGTGCTCCACAGCCGCACTTCTCCGTCGTAGCGAGTCACAGGTTCTTCGGCAATTTGCAGGGTTTGTCCGGTTTCAAATACGAAGGCGTCATCTTTAATGTACTGGAGAGTGTGGTCAGGTTCGGCGAAAGGTGCGTCTATGATGCCTTGCAGTTCCTCTTGACTCATGCCGTAATAGTCGCGGAAGGCTTGATTTGCCCAGACGATTTGGGCTTTGGGGCCTTTGACTAATACCATATCGGCGATCGAGTCGAGAATTTGGTGATATTTTTGCTCGCTGTCGCGGAGTTTCTGCTGCGTGGATTCGATTTGTGCTATTTGCCTCTGGGTTTGCAAGTGCAGTTCGGCTTGGTAGATGGCAACTGCTAAATGGTCGCCTACTTGTCTGGCAAATTCGATTTCGTCTTCTTGCCACTGGCGGGGTTGACCGCAGGAGTGAATGCACAGCAATCCCCACAAATGTTGCCCTTGCAGTAGGGGTACAACTAAGTTTGCTCTGATTTGAAATCGCTTGAGAATTTTGAGGTGACAGGGGCTCAACCGGGCTTTGTAGATGTCGGTGACTGCTTGAACGTATCCTTTGGCGTAGTTGGCTGCAAATTGTTCGCCGAAGCAGTGGTCGTGGACTTTTGCGCCCAAGGAAGGGCTGTATAGGGGCAGTACGTCTTCTGAGACTACTTCGCCGTCGTTCCAGTCGGATTCGGGAATGAAGCGGTAGACGGCGACTCGATCGGCCTTGAGGAGTTGCCGAACTTCGGTGGCTGTGATTTTGAATATTGTTTCTAAGTCTAGGGATTCACGAATTTTGCTAATAACTCCCATGAGCGCTTGCAGCTTTTTGAACCAAGTTTGAGACTGCGTTTCTCTTTCTAGGTGAGCTAGTTTCTCGCGCAGATTGCTGACTTCGTAATACAGGTATTCATGAAACATAATGCTTTTTCTTTAGTTATTTTGCGGTTTGTTATCCAGGTTGATGGCATCTCAATAGCGCTCTGCAAGTTGAGCCTGGTAACTCAAAAAGGCAAAGAACATATTCTCCTCCTTCTGCTAGCACTTAGCAGCTACTCAGGCTGCATTTCCGTATTTTTTCTAGATTGGGAGGTCAATCCACCATCTTAGAGTCCGTATATTTACTGGAAAAAGGCATAACTTGCTACTTCATAAAGTGCCAATTATTGAGAATTATGATAACAAAACTTACACATAAACCCTGTTTGTTAACGTAATTAAGTCAGGGAAGCTCCGAAAGTGGAAACAAGAAACCCGGTTCCCTTGCGGGATCGGGAGGAGCGTCTCTGGCTAATTTTGACATTGTTTTGGCTCGCCTTTGGTTGCAATTGTCACCTTTTTATTATTTACCGCAAACTCGATCTATGGTTTCCTTGGTTTGGCGAGCGAATATCCTGTTGCGATCGCATCTATTAAAATAAGTTTTAATAGATGCGATCGCCTTTTCTAGAGTTTTCATTAATTCTCGGTTTCTCTGTCCTAAATTAGATTTTATACAGCCTTTGGGGCAAGCCAATATTTTAGATATTTTTCCTTGCATTCTCATTGTTTTATGCGAGGGATTAGATTTTTTAAACTGATTACAATTCACCGAGTCAGAGGTTAGTTTTCGGTCAAACAGTTGAGGTAGTTGCAGGCTATGGTTAAATTGGCTCAACTCAAGGGCGATTATTGCCTACCGCAAAGGGTTCGCACGCGCGTTCGGGATAGCTTCGCAGGCGCGGAGACTTTTTGGCAGATTTTTGCGACTTTTGACAAGTGTAAAAATTTTAGATAATACAAATATTTAGGCTATCACATTTTTGGGGAAAGTAAAGGTATTTCAAGCTTGATCAATAGAAATGGGGATCGCGAGGATTAAAGTTTGGGCGAAGTAATGATAAATTCCGTAGAAACTCGCATTTCGCTTTCTACCTTTAAACTGCCACCGTGTTGTTGGGCAATCCGATCGCGAGTGAGAGATAGCCAAAACCGACTGCTTCTGCTGTTGGTTTAGTAGTAAAGAAAAGATGCCAGATTTTTGCTTTAATTTCTAGAGAAACTCTGATGATATTGTCGCGCAGACCAAGTTCAACTGCTTTTGCCAGCTTTTGCGTTTTTACCAAATTTTTGAGAGTAAATTTTATATTTATTGATCGGTTCCTTGCGGCCATTTTTCGGTTTGTGAAATACAGCCTAACAAACATGATTAATGATATTTATCAAAGCGCGCTTGAAATCCGAGAAGCCTAATTCCGACAGAGCGATCGCACTGTCATACTCAATATAAATTATTATATTGAAGTGGCGATCGGCTGCTATGTTCAAGGAACTGCTACAAGCTTAAGAAGCAGTTTTCAGTATCGCCTTGGCTTCCTCAATATTCTCGGCAACCAATTTGCCCGACTCGATAAAGGCTGCTCTTTCGGTATCGCTGAGTTCGAGTTCCACTATTTGTTCTACTCCCTGATATCCCAAGCGGCAGGGTACTCCTAAAAAGATATCTTGCACGCCGTATTCGCCGTGCAAATAAACGCAGCAAGGCAAGAGTCGCGACTGATTAAATAAAATAGATTCTACCATCAAACAGGCAGAAGATGCGGGTGCAAAATAAGCACTACCAGTCTTCATCAATTCGACAATTTCTGCGCCGCCGTGGCGAGTCCGCTGTACGAGTCGATCGATCGCCCCAGCATCCATAAGTTGATTGATGGGAATACCGTTGACAGTGGAATAGCGGGGCAAAGGAACCATTAAATCGCCGTGAGAACCGATGACAGTTGCATTGATTTCAGCATTTGAAACGCCCAATTCCATGGCAATAAAAGTTTGAAAGCGGGCGGAGTCGAGAACTCCCCCCATACCCATGACTCGGTGTTTGGGCAAATCCGCAGCTTCCCAAGCTAAATAAGTCATGATATCTAGGGGATTGGTGATGACGATTAAGATTGCTTCGGGAGAATGCTCGATCGCCTGTTTTGAGGCTTCGGTGACAATTCGAGCATTGATTTTTATTAAATCTTCGCGATTAATGCCGGGTTTGCGGGGCACTCCGGCGGCAATTACTATGATATTTGAGTTTGCCGTATCTGTATAATCATTTGTACCAACAATTTGGCGATCGTGGCGTTCCACTCCCCTAGCTTCCATCAAATCCAAAGCAACGCCCTGCGGCCAACCCTCCACAATATCTAGCAATACTACATCTGCCAGATTTTTCTCAGCAATTCGCTGGGCTAACGTACTACCGACTTTGCCTGCACCAATAATTGATACGCGGTTTGATGGAGAATTCATTAGATTTTAGATTTTAGATTTTAGATTTTAGCAATCAGCTTAATTGGGGAAAGGTGCGCGGTATGCACCCTTCGCTACATTAAGAACAGTGATGTTTAGTTTTGGTGAGTTACTTAAAATCTTCGAGTTGGTCTACCCGCAGCCAAATATTCGGGGTGGGAACTTTGCCAAATTTGACGAAGGCGTAGTCGCCGCGAACATCCATCACTTCGCCCTTTGTTTCAAATATATACGAGGAAAAGCGCTGGTCGCTGGCTTTGGCTTCTAGACTGTTTTCCAATTTTTCGCGTACAGCGCGAACTATACTGCCTTTTTTGATTGCCATAACTTGCTTTGTTTAGTTTAAAAAACTATACAAATTTTAATCTAGATTTGGCTTGAAAGTCACTCGTCGATTGAAATCGCTACTAAACAAACGAAGTCCGCCTACGCGGACTAAGGAATAAAGGGGTGTGATTCGTGGGGTAAATCTACAATCTAAAATCTAAAGCCTAAAATCCATTGACTGCTTCCTATGTCTGACAAATGGGGCAAAAATGAGTCGATCGCCCTGCTAATTTTATACGTTCGATGGTTGCGGAGCAAGTGCGGCAGGGTTGGCCGGTGCGATTGTACACCCAAGCGACGCCGCCGTAGTTGCCGTTGACACCTTGGACGTTGAGAAAATTGCTAAAAGTGGTGCCGCCGGATGCGATCGCCTTCTGTAAAACTTGAATAATAGCTGTATGGATGCGTCCAATTTGCTCTGCGGTCAAATCCGCGCACAGATTTGTGGGCATCACTCCCGACAAAAACAAAGTTTCGTCTGCGTAAATATTTCCCAAACCAGCTATCAGTGACTGGTCTAGCAAAGCTGTTTTAATGGGTCGCACTCGCCGGTGCAGCTTGCGGGCCAAATATTCTGTTGTAAACTCGTCGGAAAACGGTTCTGGGCCTAAGAGTTTCAAACCGATGACTGTGCTCGAAACCTCGGTTTCTGCCGGCACGTACCACATTTGCCCGAAGGTGCGCTGGTCTACAAAGCGCAATTCTTGGTTTCCCTCAAAGAATAGCCGCACTCGCGCGTGTTTTTGCAGGGGTTCGGATCTGTTCACCCACAGCAGTTGTCCGGTCATCCGCAGGTGAACGCCCAGCCAGCCGGCTTTTGAAGGCAAAAGGGAGGGGGAGAAAGAAGGCGTTCGGGAAGAGTTTGGAGTTTGGGCAAGAAATTCTCCCACTCTCCCCCTCTCCCCCTCTCCCTCTCTCCCCCTTTCCCTTTCTCCTTCTGGGAATTGAGATAGTTCTGCCAGTAGATATTTGCCGCGTCTGTACCAGCGGGCGATCGACTTTCCTTTGAGTTGTGTCAAAAAATCGGTCGCAGAGATTGAGCGGGCGATCGTGCTGTTTAACAACACGTCCCCGCCCAACATTTCTCGATCGAGGGTTGCTTGATTCAAACCCCGGCAAATAGTTTCAACTTCTGGCAGTTCTGGCACAATTAGCGTTGTTCTGTTCCTTGACCTTGAGGCGAACCTTCGACCGTGCCGGTCACTTCGGCGCCCGGTTTGCTGCCCGTAGAAGTTTTCGGCTGCTGCGAGGGGGTACCGCTGCCAGTTTTCCGAGTCTTCTCGTCGAGCGTGGTTTGTTTGCCGCCGGAAGCTACTGGAGTCCCTGTTTTCGCTTTTGCTTTGGGTGCTGCCACTTCCACTAATTCGCTTTGGGCGAAGTTGTTGGTGTTGACGCCTGCATAATTTACGTTGTTAAAGCGAACGATAACTGGGTATTTAATGCCGCTTTGGTCTACCGTAGCAACGGTGCCCACTTCTTGATACCAGTAGGATTCTTTGCGGAGAATCCGGACTGTAGAACCGCGTTGAACCATGAGCTTTTTTTCCTTTGCGATGAATAAACGGATCAAGCCATTTTTTTTACTCTAGTCGATCGCGCGGCGCATTTAAAGTCTGCAACGGAATTTTTACCTCGCGCGTCGTTTTTTGTCTGCGGTTTGTAAAGAAAAGTAAATACTTTGGTAGGGCGATCGCTGCCGTTGCAAAATAAATAAACTCACATTATCCGTCAAATAAAACCAGTACGAGCGAGTTGAAAACAAACTTTACAAATAGTTATGAATTGGTACAGTTAAATGTTGTTCTGCGAAATTCTGATAAGGCATGACTGAACCTCACGCAACAGTAATACTCGCGATTAGTGCGGACGGTAAAATTGCAGATGCAGTACGATCGCCCGCGAGATTCGGTTCTGCCAACGACAAAGCGCACCTCGAACAGCAAGTAGCAGCAAGCGACGCCGTTTTGTTCGGCAACGGCACTTTACAGGCTTATGGAACGACGATGAGAGTGATTTCGCCGGAATTGGTCAAACAGAGGGAACAGCAAGGGAAGCCCCCACAACCGGTGCAAATTGTATGTTCGCGATCGTCCCAATTTGACCCAAATTTGCGATTTTTCCAGCAACCGGTGCCTCGCTGGCTGCTGACAGGGCAAGACAGTAGGGAAAGGGCATTGCCGTCTCCCTACGCGATGACAAACAGTAAGTTCGATCGAATTATCTATGCGAAAACCGTAGGTGGAGAGATTGATTGGATTGATGCGTTTCAACAGCTAGCAAGCTTCGGTATCAAACGCTTGGCGATTCTGGGCGGGGGAAAACTGGTAGCGTCTGTGCTGGCTGCAGGCTTGGTAGACGAACTTTGGCTGACGGTGTGCCCGTTAATTTTGGGCGGCGCGGATGCACCGACACCAGTGGAGGGAAAGGGTTTTTTGGCGAATCTAGCTCCGAAATTGGAGCTTTTGGCGGTTAAACAGGTGGGACAAGAGGTATTTTTGCATTATCGGGTCGATCGATAGTCGCGCATTTAACTGGTTCCCAAGAAGAGCCTGGTAACAAGTGTCGAACAGGGGAAATTATATTAACTTAAATGAAGTTCGATCGCTCTACGCACAAATCTCCCTATGCTGAAACAGCCAAAACCTCAATATTCTGTAGCCTGGATTAGCAAAATAGGCGAAATCCCGCAAGCGTCGTGGGATGCCCTAGCGATGCCACTAAAAACTCCATTTCTGGAATGGGATTGGCTGAACAATCTCGAAGTATCGGGCAGTGCAACAGGTAAAACCGGTTGGCTGCCGCATCACTTGACTGTGTGGCGAGACAAACAGTTGATTGCTTGCGCGCCACTTTATGTCAAAAGCCACAGCTACGGCGAATTTGTGTTCGACAATCAGTGGGCCGATTTAGCTCAACGTTTGGGTGTTCAATATTATCCCAAATTGATGGGAATGACGCCGTTTACTCCGGCTGAAGGCTATCGGTTTTTGATTGCCGAGGGAGAAGATGAAGACGAGTTAACGGGAGTAATGGTAAGCGCGATCGACCATTTTTGCGATCGCCACAATATCTCCGGCTGCAATTTCCTTTATGTCGATCCCGAATGGCGCGAAAGAATGGAACGCCACGGTTTCAGCAGTTGGCTGCACCACAGCTATATTTGGCAAAATCAAGGCTATCAAAATTTTGACAATTATTTAGGCGCATTTAATGCCAACCAGCGCCGCAATATAAAACGCGAACGCAAAGCAGTTGACCAAGCTGGTTTGTTGGTAAAAACGCTGACGGGCGATGAAATTCCCCAAGCTATGTTTGCTCAAATGTATGCTTTTTATGAGAATACTTGCGACAAATTTGGTTGGTGGGGAAGCAAGTATCTGACTAAGCGATTTTTTGAACAGTTGCACCACAATTATCGCGATCGAGTTTTATTTGTAGCCGCCTACGACAAGGAAGATGACAGACAGCCGATGGGTATGTCTTTTTGTTTGTATAAGGGCGATCGACTGTACGGGCGTTATTGGGGAAGTTTGCAGGAAATCGACTGCTTGCACTTCGATGCTTGTTACTATACGCCGATCGAATGGGCGATCGATCGGGGCATCCAAAGCTTCGATCCCGGTGCCGGCGGGAGGCACAAAAAACGGCGTGGCTTTCCAGCTACGCCAAACTATAGTTTGCACCGATTTTATAATAACCGTCTGGCCCAAATTCTCAAGTCTTATATCGGTCAAATCAACGAAAGAGAACAGGAAGAAATTGATGCAATCAACGAGGATTTACCTTTTACTAAGTTACCTCCGTTGTTACTCGGCGAGTGACGGTTGACTGGGAATTTGGAATTGGAAATTGGGAATTAGTAACAGCCCATCGGTGTCAACCTAATACTAAAGCCCTGTGTATATCTCGTTTGTATCGAAGTTTTGATTCCCATAAATCCCCTTTGAGAAAGGGGACTTTGAATGCTCTTTCCCCTTTATTAATGGGAGTTAGAGGGGGCGTAAGAATACTCTTGTCCCCCCCCTTATTAATAGGGGTTAGGGGGACTAGAAACTCAACTATAAACGATATTTATTATGGATTTTAGTCTTAAGTTGACACGAATGATAACAGTCAACAGTCAACAGTCAACAGTCAACAGTCAACAGTCAACAGTCAACAGTCAACAGTCAACAGTCAACAGT
>NZ_JAUBRA010000048.1:0-57351 GCF_036701555.1 Microcoleus sp. Pol10D4 | reverse complement strand
GAGTTGAATTCCTTGACGGGGTAGATTCATATATCTCTTTTTTTGTCAACTTCTAATACTGTACCGACGCTCTAGTATAGTGATTTACTTATTCGTAACAAGCTGCAAACAATTATCATGAACCTCACCTCCCTGGAACTCGCCAAAGACCGAGCGCGCATCTACAAAAACTATCTCCAAATGGAAATAGATGCCAAAGCTAACATCAACAAACTAGCTTTTTTAGACCGGGGCATTGAAAAATCCCCTTACCAACAAGAAATTAAAAACTATCCCGATTATCTCAAACAGAAACCCGACGGCTTAAAAGTAATTAGCTCTATTCCCGGCCCCAATAATCCCCTCAAACCTACTCCGTTTCCCAGCCTGGGAGAACTACCTCAAATTAACTCTCAAGCTTTAAATTTTTTGCACGCAGATATTAAGGAAGCCTGCGTTTGTATTGGTACTTTTGTAGACGGCAAAGTTCAGGCACAGTGGCTGGGAAAAAACGCACTTACCAATGCTGAACAGTGGAGTGCCACTAAAATTATCGCGCTCCTTAATATCGTCAGTCAAGTAAATAGCAAATATCCCGACTGCGACATTGACAACTGCGTTGTTAGAGATGGCAACGGTCTAAGACACGATTTTTACTTTTACGATGTAGCAAAAGACATGATTAGCTATGCCTCAAATATAGCAAGTTCAAACTCCTTAGCTGCAATGTTCAAACGCTTCGATACTCGCATAGGATTAGAGCAATGGCTGAAGAGCGCTACTGGCAATAATGACCTAATTTTTCGCGGCGATTACGGCGAAATTCCTTATCTCAACAACCCCAAAATCTTCGATCTCACCAAAAAACAAGTGCTGCTAAGTGCGGCATTAAACAGTACCAAACAAAGTAATACCGTATCTGCTTATGATTTGACCAGGCTAATTTCCATGTTAGGATGGCACTTCCACATCGAACAGCGATCGCGCATGAAAGCATCTCAGTGGAACAGCTTAGAAAGCATTGTCAGAGCAATGGGACATGACAGCGCTCGATATGTAGATGTAGCAATTAAAACTTTGGGGATGGATAGCCTGATCACTTCTCCAGTAATTATCTCAAAATTGGGTTACGGGCTGAGCTCGATCAGGGGAACCCTAGAAACAGTTTATGTGGCTTTAGTGCGGTTTGTTGACGAACGGCCGAAGGCGGCGGGAAAGCCGGCAAAACTCCGAACTTTAGCCATGAGTTTGCGGGCAGAAAAACCTGTAGGCGGTTCCACCAGTGTCGATCGCTTGGCGATCGAACTCGACGCCAGATTTTGCGCCGAAGTCACGGAAATTCTCCGCCGATTGTTTGCCGAAGAATTTTAAACGAGGGCGATCGACTACTTAGAAAGTCGGTGAAACTTGCGGTAAAGCATCCTCTCTACCGGCTTTCCTCCCCGCAAATGTTGCTCAGTTATTGCCGCAACTTCTTCAGGGCAAACACCGCTGTACCAAACCTCTTCTGGCAGCACCAACACCATCGGCCCGTTGCCGCACTGTCCCAAACAACTGCTAGCAACAACTTCAACTTCTGAGGGCGACAATTTCTGAAAAGCTGCCAGTACCTTTGCTGAATTTTGCTTGCGACAAGTGCGGTTTTGGCAAACAAGAACTTGCCTAGAAGATTCTGTGATTTTCATGTTTTTTCTCTTGACAATCTGCTACATCTATGATATTTTTTTATCATGGGAATAGGTGTTGCCATATACGCCCAAATTTTATATATACCCAGATTTTAAGGCGCGCCGCAGCGCACCCTACGGTTAATCTGGTGACAAACCTTTGGAAGCCAACCATTGTCGATCGAACAAACGCGACTGATACCGAGCCCCACCGTCGCAGAGTACCGTAACAATCGTATGTCCAGGCCCCATTTGCTTCGCCAAAGCCACCGCCGCCCCCACATTAATCCCCACAGAACCGCCCATAAACAGCCCTTCTTTTCTCAGCAGTTGGTAAATCACCCGCACAGCTTCAGTATCGTGAATTTGGATGGCGTCATCTACCGGGGCATTCTCCATATTTCCAGTGACGCGAGTGGTGCCAATTCCCTCAGTAATCGAACTACCTTCAGTCTTAATTTCCCCAGTTTTGAAATAACTGTAAAGCCCGCTGCCCATCGGGTCTGCCAAGACAATTCTAACAGCAGGATTTTTTTCTTTCAAAAACATTCCTACCCCAGCAAAAGTGCCACCAGTACCAGTAGCTGTTACCCAAGCATCAATTTTCCCGTTTGTTTGTTCCCAAATTTCCGGGCCAGTTGTCTCGTAATGAGCTCGGCGATTGGCTAAATTGTCAAACTGATTTGCCCAGACTGCATTCTCCATTTCCGCAGCCAATCTTCCCGACAATTTGACATAATTATTCGGGTCTTTGTAAGGAACAGCGGGAACAGTCCGAACTTCAGCGCCCAAGGTTTTCAAAGCATCGATTTTTTCTTGAGATTGGTTATCGGGAATCACAATCAAACATTTGTAACCTTTAGCGTTGCAAATGTGCGCCAAACCGATGCCAGTATTGCCCGCAGTGCCTTCAACAACGGTGCCGCCCGGTTTCAGCAAGCCTTTTTCTTCTGCATCTTTGATGATGTATAAAGCAGCCCTATCTTTAACGGAACCGCCGGGATTGAGAAACTCTGCTTTGCCGAGAATTTCGCAGCCTGTTTCATCGCTGAAGCTGTTTAAGCGAATTAGTGGCGTGTTGCCGATTGTGCCTACAAAGCCGTTTTTAATATCCATATTTTTTGCGTGTGTGTATCCTATGATTAATTTTTACAATAAGTTGATATTTATTGCTAGCAGTTCTACCAAATCTTGCTCATATTGAGTACGAATCCGGGCAAAACGGGGTCGCCGCTGACTGTAGCCGGATTCTCCAAACATTCCTCTGGCAAACCAGGACGGTAAATATAAACTCTGCGATTTTTGCGGTCAATTAACCAGCCTAACTGCACTCCGGGTTCTCTCATATATTCTTGCATTTTTTCTTGCAAGGGCTTGAGATTGTCAGAAGCAGACCTCAGTTCTACTACAAAATCAGGGCAAATAGGTGCGAATTTATCTTGCTGTTCTTGAGATAAAGCATTCCACCGTTCCAGTTTAATCCACGAGGCATCGGGAGACTTGTCACCCATTGCAAGCTTAAATCCCGTACTGGAGTCAAAACAAATACCGGTTCCATCTTGGCGAGCCCAAATATACAACTCTCCAAAGACGCTACCGCTGCGATTTCCTGTTGTTCCACCAGTAGGGGGCAGAATTAGCAATTCTCCCGATTTGTTGCGTTCAATGCGTAATTCACTATTGATTTGACAGAACTCGAAAAACTCGTCTTCTGTCATTTGCAATTTGGGCGGTATTCGCAACACAATTGTTGATGACAGCATTTAGCCTTTCCTCCACTTTAAATTGTTCAGACAAGATTGCACAATTTCTTTGTTTGTAGTTAGGACTTTAGTCCTAAAAAATCAGGATTAAGGACTCTAGTCCTAACTACAAGCTGGTTGAACTGGCGAATTATAGAGGTAAGGTGTGCAGTGCACACCTTACATAATTAGGTTCTGCGTCCAGGAATTTTAAACCTATTTATTCGGCTGAGGAGTCATCCGCAAATAAGGCTTAATCGGGGTGTAGCCTTTAGGAAATTTCTCTGCCAACTCTGCGGGGTCGGTAATCGAAGGTACGATTACGCAATCGTCGCCGTCTTTCCAATCAACCGGAGTCGCAACGCTGTATTTGTCGGTAAGTTGCAAGGAATCAATTACTCGCAAAATCTCATTAAAATTCCGACCAGTGCTCGCCGGATAAGTAATGCTCAAACGCAATTTCTTTTCCGGGTCAATAACAAAAACTGTGCGGATTGTTAAGTTGTTTAGCGAGTTGGGATGGATCATATCGTAAATGTCGGAGACTTTACGATCGCCATCTGCTAAAATCGGATAGTTGAGGGTGACTTTTTGAGTTTCCTCAATATCTTTAATCCAGCCCATGTGAGAATCCACATCATCGACGCTGAGGGCAATGGTTTTGACGCCCCGCTTTTCAAATTCAGACTTTAGACGGGCCACTGCACCGAGTTCTGTGGTGCACACTGGAGTATAGTCTTTCGGGTGAGAAAACAACACGACCCAGCTATCGCCAGCCCAGTCGTAGAAATTGATTTCGCCTTCAGACGAAGCTTGGGTAAAGTTGGGAACTGTATCGCCTAATCGCAGAGTCATAACTGATTTCCTCTAATTTTATTTAAGGACTGTTCCTTATCATGCCATAATTGCCCGGTTTCTCGATCGAGCTGTAAAGGATTCTAAACTTTTTGGTCGATCGATCGGCAATTCCACTACTGTAATGTATGTGTGGCTTATACCGCTAAATTTTCTTGCTATGCTTTACTTTCTGCTGAAGGCAATACAGCCTATTTTAGTCCCGCTGTGTTTTGTGTCCGCCTGGAGTTTAGTTTTTTTGCTTTTTTTGAGTGTCGGGCGTGCTGTCACCGACTCCCTGCGTCGAGCTCAGCGGATGCACCAAATCCCTTGTGCTAACTGCGTATTTTTCACCGGCGACTACCACCTCAAGTGTCCCGTTCAGCCTACTATAGCTTTATCTGAAGATGCGATCGACTGTCCTGATTATCGAGGGCATTCGGGAATTTACGGTTAAAAAATCCGACCGCCGCTTTACATATTTCTTAACATTTCTGGCTCTTTCAATTAAACTTAACTTGTGGTAAAGAAATTTTCAGGAGTGTCGAAAGAATGCTAATTCAAAAGCTAAATGCCTGCGACGAGTTTATTGCTGGCGACGGTACTCAACTGCGAGAATTATTGCATCCCGACAAACAAGCTGTGGATTTGCGTTACAGTTTAGCCCACGCCACTTTGCCACCGGGACAAACTTCTGTGCTGCACTCCCTGACAACTTCTGAAGTTTACTATATCCTCAGCGGCGTTGGAGAAATGCACATTGACCAGGAGAATCAATTCGTGGAAGCCGGAGATGCAGTTTACATTCCGCCAAACGCCAAGCAGTTTATTTACAACTGTGGCACAGAGCCGCTAATATTTATTTGTATCGTCGATCCCGCGTGGCGGAAGGAAGACGAGACAATTTTCCAGTAATATCATGTCCTATCGAGCGATTAAAAGGGCGGGTTTTTGAGATTGTCAATTATTGACAGATATTTTTCGTGAACCCGCCCCTACCGTATTAGGGGTAATCGACCGGATATAATATAATTTTCTAGTTTTTCTCCTTTTATGCTCGTTACCCGGCTCTACCCGGTAACGCATATCTAGAGGCTCTGCCTCTACTGAAAAAAAAACATCACAAACCGAAAATCTTTTTTAACAACAACTTTAACAACAACAGCACCCAGCCATATGTACCGAGTGATTTCCTCTTTTTTCAACTTCGATGTGGAGTTGCAATAATCCTCGGATTCAGTTGCATTGCTCCCCTCTAATTAGTTGAGGAAGTATCAGCTTTGTTGGTGGGTGCTGCTATTGGTTTTTGATGAGACAGATGTGAGATTAAACAGCGTTTTTACTCCTTAGATTCTATTGTGAACTTCGCTGTGGTATCTAGAGGTTGTATCTGTCAGAGAAGCTTTTTGTTCGCTTCATATTATTAATTTAGCACCTTATTCTAGAAGCGCAAGTACCTGCAACTAAACTTTACATTTTTAGAAGTAACCACGGATAATTATGAACTTAAATTAAGCATTGAGCTTTCTAGCTGCTCAGCTAAAATAGTAGAGTTCGGCTGTGCTTGCTGCTGCGAGAAACGGCATAATATCTGTATGAAAACAACCAAACTCATCAAACTGTGCGCCTTATCGCTGAGTATATTTCTGCTGTGCAGCAGTGTAGTGACAGCGCAAACGATGGCGAACCCTCAACCTGGGCAAACTTACACTAACCAAGAGATTCTGCAACAGTTGGTGAAGGCAAAAGTCGTGTATCTGGGAGAAACGCACGATAGCGCGGAAGATCACCAAGCTCAACTGGGGATTATCCGAGAAATGCAGCGGCAAAATCGGAAAATCGCGATCGCGATGGAAATGTTTCAGCGTCCCTTTCAAAGTGCGATCGACAACTACTTAGCAGGTAAACTGACTGAAGAGCAATTAGTCGAGCAAACAGAGTACGATCGCAGATGGCGCTTTCCCTGGGAATCTTACGCCCCCATTTTGCGCTTTGCCAAAGAAAATCAACTACCCGTCCTCGCCTTAAATACACCATCCGAAGTAACGAGAAAAGTTGCCAGTCAAGGTTTAGAAAGCCTCACAGCAGAGGAAAAAAAGCACATTCCGCCAATATCCGAAATTCGCACCGACAACGCCGAATATCGGCAACTGCTGCTAGAAGTTTTCCAGCAACACCAAAAGGCTGAACAGGGAAATAGTACGGCTTTTGAAAGATTTTTGCAAGCCCAAGTTTTGTGGGACGAAACTATGGCGGAAAAAATAGCTGAATTTGTCAAAGCAAACCCCGACTATCAAGTTGTGGTGTTGGCGGGAAAAGGGCACATTATTTACGGTTACGGCATTCCCAGTCGCGTCGAGAGGCGTTTGGGAGTCGGGAATGTAAAAGCGCGATCGGTTTTACTCAATTCCAGTGACAATCCTGTTTTGTCGGCAGATAGACCCATTGCTGACTTTGTTTGGAAGCATTGATTTGATATGATCTCAAAAATATAACCCACTAAGCCAGAGCGAGAACCAAATCGTGAAAGTCAAGCGTCTAAAAATGAACTCATTCCGAGGCATCAGCGATTTGACCCTGGAGTTTGATACAGATGAGCCGACTGTGTTCATCGGTATCAACGGTGTGGGAAAATCCAGCATACTTGAGTGTTTGGCTATTCTTCTCTATTGGCTGACCAAGCGAATTCAAACTTCCAATATTCATGGACGTTTTTTCAACGAAGATGATATTAAAAAAGGATGCAAAGAAACTCACAACGAAATTACAATTTCAATTAATGACTGGCCGGAAGTGGTATGGTCTTTAACCAAGGTCAGGAAAGGGCGAAGCCAGGATACTAGCAGCAACCTTGGGGACTTAAAAAAAGTTGTCGATCGCATACACAGTCAGTTAGATGCTAATTCTTACGCAGCATTGCCTCTGGCTGTTTACTACCCAACTAACCGTGCCGTACTTGATATTCCTTTGAAGATTAGGACGAAACATTCGTTTGAGCAGATAACTGTTTATGACGAGGCTCTCACGGGAGGGCAGATCGATTTTAGGCGCTTTTTTGAATGGTTTAGAGATCGGGAAGATTTAGAAAACGAATTACGACTGAATAATACTAATGAGTATCGCGATCGCGAACTAGAAGCAGTCAGATATGCGATCACTAACTTACTAGACGGCTGGTCAAATTTACGGGTTAGGCGATCGCCTTTGCGAATGACTGTAAACAAAGAAGGCGATGAACTGATCGTCAATCAACTATCCGATGGTGAAAAATGCTTGTTAGCACTAGCAGGAGATTTAGCAAGGCGTTTGGCGATCGCAAATCCGAATCCAGATTACAATCCGCTTGAGGGTTCCGGCGTTGTTTTGATTGACGAGATTGAGCTTCACTTGCACCCAAAATGGCAACGGGCGATTATTCCGAATCTTAAAAAAACCTTTCCAAATTGCCAGTTTATAATTACGACTCATTCGCCACAGGTAATCAGCGATCTCAAATGCGTTCATCTTTTGAGGTCAACATCTGAAGGAATTGCGATCGAGCAAGTACCATCCTTTGGGAAAGATAGCAATCGGATTCTAGAAACGCTTATGGGAACTCCAGAACGTCCGCAGGAAATTAAGGAAGATTTACGTAAATTGTTTCGCTTGATAGACAAGGGCGAACTCGGAAAGGCACGGCAATTTCGCCAAAAATTAGCAGAGAAAATGGGAGAAGAAGATCCTGAATTTGTGAGAGCAGATTGGCTAATTCAACGCAAGGAAATTCTCAATAAATGAAATATATTCAAAAGGGTAAAGAACCTCAAAATTTTTCCGGCTGGAAGGCTACACAGAAGTCTCTCGGTGTCAACTATGCTGCTTACAAATATCTTTCCAACCCTGAGAAAGCAGCGGTACACAATTCTTTGCTAAGTGAACAAGGCTATATTTGCTGCTACTGCTGTAAGAGTGTTGACCAAAGTAATAGCCATATTGAACATCTAGACCCTCAGAGCAAGACTGATGCAGAATTATCTGTTGAGTACACAAATATGCTAGCTTCTTGTGGCAGAGATACAAATAAGCCAGAGTATTGTTGGCCAGAGTATTGTGGCAATAAGAAGGGGGATCTTGCGATCGGGGTTTCGCCACTACAAGCCAACTGTGAAGAATTTTTTAATTACTCTAGCATTGGTGAGATACTGCCAACTGCAAATAATTTAGCTCATCAAAAAGATGCTCACACAACCATTGAAGTTTTGGGACTCAATCATTTTGACTTAACAGAGGGACGAAAGCAAGCATTTGAAGCACTGGAAGGAATAACACAGGAAGAGGCAGAATTATTAGCTCAAGTTTGTCAACAAATGAATGCACAAGGGCGATACCAGCCTTTTTGTAATGCAGTTTTGTATTTTCTCAAAAATTATTTTGGTGTTTCTTAAGTTGAATGTGACCCAAAGATTGCGCGATCGACCATCGGACTTAATATAAACTTGACTCCACCGCATCACCCGATCGCACAAAATTAAATAGCCCGATCGCAGATTGCAAAACCTCAATGCACCAAGGCACACTTTACATATCGGTCATCCGTCGGTTATATTTACTACAAACCGCGCGCCTGGTGTGGGAGACTCCTCAGTCACGCCGGCCCGTTTTTTTGCTGGTGATAATTTATTTAACTAATATATCTTAAGGAAAGAGACAGCGAGCCCCTTCCTTTGCTAAAATTTATCTTGGAAATGTCAAGATTATCTTGTCAAAATATCAGGAAATACCGTGAACAATAGACCAAAAATACTTGCATTTGCCGGGAGTACCCGCGAAGCATCCTACAACAAACTGCTGGTAAAAGTTGCGGTGGCTGGGGCTACTGCGGCGGGCGCAGAAGTTACTTATGTAGATTTGCGCGATTTGCCGATGCCGCTATTTGACGAAGATTTGGAAGCAAAAGAGGGAATGCCAGAAAACGCCGGTAAATTGAAGGAATTGATGGTAGCGCATGACGGGTTTTTGATAGCTTCCCCTGAGTATAACAGTTCAATTACGCCTGTGTTGAAAAATGCGATCGATTGGGTATCGCGCCCAGCACCGGGTGAACCGGGATTGGTGGCATTTACTGGCAAAGTAGCGGTAATTATGAGTGCTTCCCCAGGGGGAATGGGCGGTTTGCGGGGATTGGTTCATTTGCGATCGATCCTGGGGAATATTAACGTATTGGTACTCCCGGATCAAAAAGCAATTCCCCAAGCTTTTGAAGCATTTAATGCTGACGGTACGATGAAAGATCCCAAACAGCAGGACGCTGTTGAGAATCTAGGTGCTAAGTTGTCTAATGTGCTGTCGAAATTAATCGCCTGAAGCGATAAATTCACTTTGCAGTAGGGACACAGCAATGTTGTGTCCCTAATCCCAGTATCTGTTATTGTGCTGGCTGCATCAAGTGCGATCGCCAACCGCAGACTTTTCCGAGTTGCTTCCAAAGTTTATCCTTGTATCTTCCCACAGGCTAACTCTTCGACCTAGCCATACCACTCATCTACTTTTTCCAACACCGCAGTAAATCTATTTTCCCTTGTGCCTCTACTTGAAAACGGGTATAATTTTATTTCTCAGATATAATAGCGAGTTCAAAAATTACCACAAATTGTACCGAAACCGCATCACCCGATCGACGTAAAACAAAACCACCCGATCGCAGATTGGCAGAAATAGACGAGAGTAGGCATACTTGAACCATCGGTCATCGGTCGGTATATTTCTTCCAAACAGCACGGCAGGCGTGGGAGACTCCTCCGTTACGCCTGCCTTGCAGTTTTATTTAATAATTGTTCGATTTCCTACGGGATAGCTTCGATTCACCTAAACTACCCCATTTTTTTCTTCTTCCAAGCCTCCACAAACGGCAAAAACACCGACACCAACTCCTGCCGATTCATCACCAAAGTCGGATAAGAAATCCTACCGTAATTCTTCCCCACTTCCAGCGGAAAAATCCCCTGGGATTCCAGCGGTAGCCAAACGGCACCCGCCGCCTTTACAATTACCCAACTCCCCGCAATATCCCAAATTTTCGGAGTCGCTTCCACCCCTCCCATAGCCACACCCGAAGCCACAGTCAAAAAATTGTAACTAGCCATGCCCAACATCCGAACTTTACTCGGAAGATGAGGCCCGATTCCCACACTCCGCGAACACAAATTAAAAAAATGATTGCCGCTCATTTTATCAGCAGTCGGCCGAATTGGCTGCCTGTTTAAAAACGCACCTTGAGGCATATTGTCAAACACGCCGCCCGCCAAATCAGGTGCCCAAAAACCGTGAAAAGACTGATTAATTGGCGGCAAATGCACGCAGCCAAAAACCGGAGTTCCGCGATACAACAAACCCAAAGAAATACCCCAAATCGGAATTCCCCTAGCAAAATTAGTTGTTGCATCCAAAGGATCAACAACCCAACACCATTCAGTATCGGGGAAAACCTGTTCTCCTTCCTCGCTCAAAATGCCGTGACTAGGAAAAGCAGATGCGATCGCACTTCTAATCTCTGCATCCGCCCAATTATCGGATTTCGTAACCAAACTGCCGTCATCCTTTTCATCCGCTTGCGCGGAACCGAAATCTTGCAACAACTGCTGTCCGACTCTCTCGACAGTAACCCGTGCAAAACTTAAAATAGAATCCCAAAAATTAGTCATTAGTGATTGGTTATTAGTTATTGGTTATTGAATATTGGAACTAACAACTGCCACAGCCCAACTGACGACTGACACCTGCCAACTGACAAAACCTCAGTCTAATTCATTTTCAAGAATAGTGGCGATCGCACTTTTAGCATTATCCTGAAACTCCCGAACATCCACCCTACCCAACAGCCAAACAGCCAGAATCATACCCACCGCAGGCACAGCAAACACCAACCCATAAGCCAGCATCGGCACCCCAAACAAACTTCTGCCCAAATCCAAAATAGCACCGCCGCTAATCGTGGCTACACCTCGCGCCATCGCCTGCGACAAACCCCAAGCACCAATAAAAGTCCCAGCAGTTTCCGCAGCAGTCAAATCCAACATCAAACTCAGGGCCCCCGTCGTCGTAATACCCGAAGCTAAACCAAACAACATTAAAGCCGATTTAAACACAATTGGATTTCCTGTGAATCCCGATAAAATAATCAAACCTAAACAAGTCGCCACCGACAAACAGCCCAACCTAATTGTATTTTGCTTGCCAATTCGGGGCACAATAAAAAAACCAGTAGTACCCAAACCGATCAGAGTACCAGTACCGTAAATCGCATTCAACCGAGTAGTCTCCGAAATCGACATCTTAAAAATTTCCCCGCCGTAAGGTTCCAAAACCGCATCCTGCATAAACAAACAAATTGTCATAATCAGCAGGAAGGTAAAAAACAAACCGGTTTGGCGGCTAGCAGTCAAAATCCGCAGCGCACTTCCCAGAGTAATTTTATCTTCTCGATTCACTGCGGACGATCGCACCCCGTAGCGCGAATACTTTTTCTCAACCCCAAAAGTCGCAATCCCCACCAAAAATAAAACAAGCGCCGGCACCTTCACAAACAAACCGTTAATCGAAGCCTGCAACACTTCCCGCGGCACATCCCCATCAATTTGCTTCAGCAAACCGCTGCTAACAATCGCCCCGATAATAATACCAACCATCAGCATCGACCACACCACACCCACCAACTTCGATCGATCCTCCTCATCGGAAACATCCACCAACAAAGCAGCAAAAGGAGTCGAACTCGAACAAATAGCAATACCGTAAAGCGCAAAAATCAAACCCAACAAACCCACCCAACCGTAAGTAGGAGTAGTCCACCCCACAGCCTCCAAACTGCTACCCAAGCGCCACATCACCTGCACCGCCAAAAAAGCAGAAATCACAAACAAAACCCCGCCCATCCACACATAACCCGTGCGGTGATGACCAAACAAAGGCTTAGCATCAGACATTTGCCCGAACCACACCCTAGCCGGGGCGACAAACTGGTGCATAGCCAGCGTACCAGCCACCACAGTAGCCGGAATCGCCAACTCTTTAATCATGACGCGATTGAGCACCCCCAGGGTCAAAATCGACATCATGCCCAATCCCATCTGAAACAAACCCAACCGGAACATAGTCAGCAGGGTAACTCTCTTGATAGCAGGAGTCGCGGAATCTGTTAATCTTGAATCTGGCAAACGGTCGATCGACATAACTACTCAAATAAACACATCATTTGCATTTATAGTAACTGAGATATCGCCACCCGCCGCCTTTCCTCCCTCGGCTAGAAGCTCGATCGCGACTATTTATAGAAAAATAATAGAGAATAAAGAATTGTGGATTTACCAACCGTGACAACCATTACCCTAGGACAAAACGGCCCAGCCGTCATTCCCCTGTGCGTCGGAACTTGGGCTTGGGGCGACAAACTATTTTGGAACTACGGCAGCAACTACGGCGCCGCCGAAGTCGAAGCAGCATTCAAAACATCCCTAGACAGCGGAGTCAACTTCTTCGACACAGCCGAAGTCTACGGTAACGGCTTGTCAGAAGAATTGCTGGGGCAGTTTATCAAAAAAACCACCCAGCCCGTGCAAATAGCCACCAAATTCGGCCCCGTACCTTGGCGGATTACAGGAAAATCTGTTTCCGAAGCCTTGAGTGCCAGCTTAAAACGCTTGCAAGTAGAACAAATAGCCCTCTACCAAGTGCACTGGCCCTTCACTTTTTTACTCAGTCAAGAAACCCTGATGAACGCCTTAGCCGATGAAGTCAAACAAGGCAGAATTCAAGCAGTAGGAGTCAGCAACTATTCAGTAGAACAGATGCGCCAAGCCCACAAAATACTAGCAGCAAGAGGCGTTCCCCTAGCAACAAATCAAGTCCGGTACTCCTTGCTGTCGCGGCAAGTAGAAAAACAAGGAATTGTGAGTGCAGCGCGCGAATTGGGCGTCACAATTTTAGCTTACAGCCCCTTAGCCCAAGGATTGCTTACCGGCAAATACACAGCCCAAGAACCACCTACAGGAGCCCGCAAAATGGACTCCCGCTTCAGCAAAAGCGGCATCGAAAAAATTGAATTAGTCATGTCTACCCTGCGGAAAATGGGCAGAAAGCGCGATCGAACTCCCGCCCAAGTTGCCCTAAACTGGTTGATATGCCAAAACGGAGTCATCCCCATTCCCGGCGCCAAAACCGCCAAACAAGCCCAAGAAAATGCAGGTGCATTAGGCTGGAATTTGAGCGAAGATGAAGTCAATCAATTAGAACTAATGACACGTCCTTGGCGAGAATAAATTTGTTAATTGTTGACAGTTGACAGTTGACTGTTGACTGTTCGCTGTTCGCCGTAGGTTGGGTTTTACTTCACTCTACCCAACCTACAGTTCACTTTCTTCTCCCCTCTTCCTTCTGCCCTCTCCCCTCTTTCCTCTTCCTTCTCCCTTCTTCCGACGGACATCGGACTGACATCCGTTACATCCGTTACAGAATCCGTTGCCGAACTTCCTTCTTCCTTCAATTATGAAAATTTTAACAGACTGGGGTTTCACGCGCGAAGGCTGGCGCAAAAACAGCCGAGGCGAATATTTAGTTTTGCTTCAAGGAGGATTGCTCACAGGATTTGTAATCTTACCAGTTTATCAACTGCCAGGATTAAAAATTCAATCAACTCAATTACTTGCTCTTACTTGGAGTGTAGCAAGTATTCTCGGCTTAGGCGGATTAATTTTAATCATCAAAGGATTGATAGACTTAGGGAAAAACCTCACACCTTTACCGTATCCCATAGAAAACGGAGAATTAGTCCAAACAGGCATTTACGGAATAGTGCGGCATCCGTTGTACGGCGGGTTAATTTTAGCAGCTTTCGCTTGGACAATTTTTCAACTTAGCCTATCGCACTTAATAGCTACTGCAATTTTACTGATATTTTTCGACATCAAAGCCAGTCGCGAAGAAGCTTGGCTGAGTGAAAAATATTCCGAGTATTCTGAATACCGCCAACGAGTCAAAAAATTAATTCCGGGAGTTTATTAAAAGTTGAGGGCAAGCTCATCTAATCCGGTTGCATAGTAATTACTTAACGCGGTCATCGCAATTAGCAATTATATCATATCAAATCCGTTAGTATCGAAATGATTCATCTTTATCTTCTGGAGACTCAGTACGCTCTGGGGTTTGATCATTCAGGTGACACCGGATTTGATATAATATCCTGGACGCTCGATAAAGGGTTAATCTTATAGTCTTTTTGTTGCAAAAGCTCTGTTGCCTTTAGTTCTTCAATTTGCTCAACAAAATAATCATAAACAATGTCGTTGAATAACTCAAAAACAATGCTGTTAGCTTTCTCCAAACGAGATTCGTAGTCTTTGCGAACGGATTTTCTGCGTAGATGTTGGCGAACGCTGCGATCGGCATACCGTTCTCGTTGGCGATCGCTACGAATCTCCTTCATCCAGGTTGTATGTAGCGTTAGTGCCAAGTTGAGTGGCTTTCGATCGGGGGGAGCACTTAAACGATAAATGGGTTTTTGAAAGCTGTCGGCATGAAATACCCAAAATTCATCACAAGCTTTGGTCTCGTTATTTGGATCGTCGGATAGAACAGTACAAACGATGAAGCCGTGTGTGGATGGATCGTTCCCGTTTAATGGTTCAGAACTAGGAACGAATTGAGGTGAGGAGGCAAAATATCCTGATGGAAACTGGAAGGCATCTGCAATACTCATTGTTTTAGTATCGATTCGCAGTAAAGTCAGGGGCTTATCTCGATTAGGAAGATTCTCGATCGGAATCGCTCTATATTCTCTTGATTTATAAGCATCATAAATCTGCTGTGGAACTAACTCCCAACTGAATCCCCAAGTAATCCAGTAGATGTTTTTAACTTGCGTTTCTGAGTTATTAATATCATCCCGGCAAAGTTCGCTATGGGTATAAATTGAAGGAGACCACGTTGCTTCAGTATCCCGAAGAACTTGCATTGTTTCAATTTCACCGTTGTCGCCATCAATGACATACTTTGCTAAGGCTCCCAGGTCGGTCGTACCAACCTGTATTCCTTCTAAATCGGAGCGAAAACAGGGTTTTCCTGGAACGGAAAGATCGTATTTTGTAATCCACTGAGTTACATCCCAACCGTTAGGATGTCCGACATGAAGGGTAATTTTTCCATCGGGATTGCTGTAATCAGCAGCAAAATGGGAAATCTCGTAGGGCAAAATGATTTGCTTTGCAGGTAGAGGTGAAGGTGGCTGATTTTCCTCTTGTTCATTTGCGCTTTTATCCCCACAAACAAAATAGGGAGAACTTTCTAAATCTTCCCGCTTGACAACATACAAAATTCCTTGAGGTAAAGGCAGAATATCCAGCAGAAATTTTGCGCGAAGACCTGCGCCTAGCGCCCATAATTGTCGGAAAAAATATTTTTTTAGGAATCCCAAAAAGAAAGGTGAAAAGATTTGAGAAAACTCCATCTTGAATGCAATATCAGCAAGGATAATGAAGCGTTCTGTAATGGCAATTTGATGCAGAGACTGTTCGACGATCGCAGGTTGACCTTTTTGCGGACCATCTGCAAGAACTAAACGCCAGCGCTTGAATCTGGGTTCTTGAGATTTTCCAGATCGATCGTTATATAAATCTACTTCATCATCTGACTTCGAGCCTTCACTCGGAAAGCGGTAGTAAATTAAGTCAGTGAATCGTCCGAACTGTTCGTTAGCATTCACTCCACTTTTAAGAAATCGATTGAGTTGGTCAAATATCCAATTAATGGGTTTTCGATATAGCCCGTTGTATCCTGTTGAGTAGTTAGTCGTAAAGATACCAACTTCAGGTTCTGCGGTTTTATCTGTTTGGGTGAAGTCAACAACAGGATGGGCGGAATTAATGTATACGTCAAACGGATAGCTGCGAAATACTGAAGAAATAAGTTGAGAAACAATTGGCAAGATGCCTATCCACCGATCGGTCGATCCAATGGGGGCAATCAGTTCTAACGAATCAGGATCGATTTCATAGGGACGACCTGCATCGATCGTGATAATTAAGCGATCGCCAACTCGCAGAAACGCCGTATTGAGTTGATTCCTACCTCCCAAAAAGAAGCTAAACCGGCTGGGTCCTCCATTCCGAAAAGCTGCAAAGTAAGACCAGAGACTATATTTTTTGGAAAATGCAGTTTCAGGCTGCCAGAGGGCGCGATCGCTGGCTGGAGTAAGGGCAAGATCGGCGTAGTAGCAGGGCGTTTTGGCAATTCGGGTTTTGAGAATTGCTCGATCGCGCTCAAAGCCCAAACGATACATCATGCCATCGCCCGTGAATACTGCTGTACCATCTTCTTGAGGTCGATCGTCAGCTTGAAACAAAGCACCCACAACGAAAACATAACCGTGCAATCCCGCAGGTAGTTTAACTGCATCTCCCTCAGCAGCGAGTTCCCAATCTTCTCGATCGTTCTTGACATACTCTCGAACGAACAACTCCAAATCTGTAATTTCATCTCGATTAGCTTTAATTGCAGATCGAGGTATAAAGTTTTTCCTACAAGGTTCGCCAATGAATCGTGCTTGTTGTGGCTTCATATTGCTCCGAGTTCTCTCAAGTTTGCTTCCTGTGCTAAAGTCAAGCCCCCGATTGCAGCGATTTGCATTCCTTCATAGGGACGTTTGGATTTTAGCACTGCCAAACAAGTTTCAGTTGGCAAATCCCAAATCCGGATGGATTCATCTTCACTGGTACTAATTAATTGGCGACCGTCAGGACTAACTGCAACAGTCCAGACCCAATTGGTATGCCCTTCTAAAGTCTTCAAGCATTCTCCTGTTTGACTGTTCCAAACTTTAAGGGATCGATCGGAACTAGCACTGGCAACGGTTTTATTGTCAGAGAAAAACACCGCACTAAAAACCCATCCTTGATGTCCTTGCAGGGTTTGAAGGCATATTCCGGTTTGAACATCCCAAATTTTTAGCGTTCGATCTAGGCTAGCGCTAACGAGTTGATCGCCTTTGGGGTTAAAGGAAAGCGTTCCCACTCGTCCGTTATGTCCCGTTAGGGTGGCGCAGCACTCTCCTGTGGAAACATTCCAAAACTTAATTGTAGAGTCATCACTGCCAGTGGCAAGCGTGCTGCCGCTGGGATGAAAAGCAAGTGCAGGGATGCGATCGCGATGTCCGGTTAAAGTAGCAAAACAAGTTCGATCGTGCCATCGCCACAGTTTAATGGTTCGATCGAAGCTGCTGCTAGCGAGAATTTCTCCACCCGGACTGAACGCCAGTCCCCAGACTTCATCTCGATGCCCTTTCAAGACAGCTACACATTTCTGCTGCCGCCAGTTCCAAACTTTAACAATCGCATCCTGTCCGCCACTGGCGAGTAACTCGTTATTGGCATGAAAAGCTAGCGATGCAATGCCGGTTGCATGGGCTTTCAATTCCTGCAAGCATTGGCGATCGACACAATTCCAAATCCGCAATGTTTTATCCTTATGTCCAGTAGCAAAAAACTGACCGTCTGCACTGAGGGACAAAGGTCGTACCCAATTGGAGTACCCTGTTATTGTTGTTAATCGATGCCCAGTTTTAATCTCCCAAAATGCGATCGTCTGATCCTCGCTGCCCGTAGCTATGGTTTCTCCATCGGGACTAAAGACTGCCCTCCAAACCTGGATCTGATGCCCGCCTAAAGAACGCAAGCACTCACCCGCAGTAACATCCCAAATTTTTGCAGTACAGTCTGCACTAAAGCTTACAAGTAATTGTCCGTCAGGACTCCAATTTATCCCCCAAACCCAATTCGTATGCCCCTCTAAAACTCTGACGCATTGCCAATCGGAAACGCGCCAGATCCGGATGGTGCGATCGAAACTCGGGCTGGCTAACCACAGTCCGTCAGGGCTAAAGTTTAAGCCCGTTACGCAGTTGGTATGTTCGGTTAGAATATGCAAACGTTGCCCTGTTTTAAAATCCCAAATGCGAATCGTTTTGTCAAAACTTCCACTGGCGATAAGACTGCCGCAGGGACTGAAATTAGCAGCGATGACAGGGGCGCCATGTCCTTCCAAAATGCCCAGATAGGTTCCATCAGTAACATTCCACAATCGAATGGAGCAATCTGCGCTGCTGCTAGCAATAACTTGTCCGTCAGCACTAAACGTAACGCCGTAGGCGCTATCGCCATGTCCGCGAAGAGTACGCTGACAAATTCCTTTTTGTAAATCCCAAATTTTCACTGTGCCATCATCGCTGGCGCTAGCGAGTAGTTCACCTGTTCGATCGAACGCAATGTTTCGCACCCAGTTTGTGTGACCTTGCAATGTCAGAAGATGCTGCCTATCTGTGACTTGCCATATTTGAATTTCGCAATTCGTGCTGCTTGTAGCTAATGTTTGCCCGTCTGGGCTGAACTGGATGGAAAGGATGCCTCCGAAGGTTTGATTAAATGGCGAATCGATGAACTCAGAGTGCGAAAAGTTGACATCGTGCAACTCAATTTCTTGCAGAAAAGCTTGGCGAATCACTAAGTTAGAAAAGTCATATCCCGAAAGGTTCAAGTTGAGAAAACGATAGAGATTGAGCAAATTCCCTGCTGCGTAGCCGAGTTTCAGTTCTTCTTCGCGCCGTACCACTTGTAACAAAGTATCCAATCGCTGGCGCAGAGATGCTTCGGTTCGGAAATGTTTTTGTAGTTCTTTAATGAGGGGGTCAAGAATCAATCGTGTTTGCGATTCTCTGATAAAATCCTTTGCCTGAGCTTTGATTAAAGCAACTTTATTAAGCAGTGATAACCGACCTGTTTTAATTTCTTGAAAAACTCGTTCTAGCAGTTGATTCGTGACATATTCCATCACTACGGGTTGCAGGGTGAAATAGCCCGATCGTTTTTCAATTAGAGAACGACGTTGCAGTGAATCTAGTGCTTCCAGTAGCTCTCGGGCGATCGCTGTCGGGAAAAGGTTTTCGCGCAGATCGCCTAGCGGTGTCCAATCGCGTTCAACCGCCAACCAATACACGATCTGTTTTTCTAAATCGGTCAAGCGATCGAACTGTTCGCTCAACAGTTTCCAGATATCTCCAAAGAGAAGGATGTCTTGTCTGAGTAATTCAGCAACATTGCCATCAAAAAATTCCTGAAGGGTTGTGGCAATAACGTTCAGTGCCAATGGATTGCCTCCGTACCGTCCAATCAGGGGACTTAATTCGGCTGCTGAACCAGAGTAGCCTTTGACTTCAAAAACTCTATATCCTTCTACTTGACTTAAACCGTTAAGCCGCAGCGATCGCACGGGAGATTTGGGCCCTTCTAGCTGAACTAACTCAGCAGGCTTTTCTCGGCTAGTCAGGATCGCACAACTTTGATGCTGTGTTTCTCCAATACATTTCAGTAGCGATCCGTAGCTTTCATACCCACTTCTATACTCTCCTGCTTGAGTTCCTTCAAGAAGGATTGTCTCGCAGTTGTCTAGAACTAATAAACACCGCTGCTGCAAGCAGTCCAGTAGGTTTAAAATTTGCCCGTCCAATGTTTCAGGTAATTTAGCAATTGGGGTGGGACTGAGAAACTGAATCAAATCGACCAGGAGATCGTCTAAGGGCGGGGCATTTCGCAGCGATCGCCAGATTACGCGATCGAAGCTTTCTTCGATCTGGCTGGTTAATTTGACGGACAAAGTTGTCTTGCCAATTCCTCCCACCCCAAACACCGCAACTAGCTTGCACTCTTCCTGAAGTATCCACTGTGTTAGCGTTTCTAACTCCCGTTCTCTGCCAAAGAAAACGGAGATATCGGGCGCACCTCTTAAGTCTCTAGATCTTTTAACAGCATCTCTACTTGGCTGCGGGCTAACGGTTGCTGAAGCATCAAAATCCATCTCGGCGATCGCTTGACTGTCTACGGATAGCCTCCGACAGATTTCTTCAAAAACTGCGCGATCGACTGGTTTTCCCGTCAAAAAATTGACAACGGTAGAACGAGCTAAACCCAGCTCCTCGGCTAGCGCTTGCTGGCTGAGAAAGCCGTTGCGCCTAACCGATGACTTGACCAATCCTATGCAATCCGGGCGAACTTTGAGCGATCGTGGCATATCAAATTTTTAATCTAGTCACATTTTAGATGAAATTGCTCAAAAGTCAGCCTAACTCAGTCATTCTCAGTCTTGAACTCAGTCAGCACTCCTGTTTCATTAAATTATCGCCACTGATACCAATCACCTAGGCGAATTACAAGGGGTTGAAAATAGATTTCTAACTCCCTGTAAAGCTTCAAAAACTTCCCATCCAGGAGAACAAATTTTATGAAACGGTTTCTTGCGCTCATGTTTGCAGCTCTCGTTTTGGGTCCTTCTACCACGCTTATAGCAGGATCGATCGTAATCAACAGTCAAAAGGCATTGGCTTATCGCATAGGCGACCATACACCACGCCCTTATCCGACTGATAGCCCTAGAACTCATACGGGGTGAAAACACATTGATGCAAATTCCTGAAATTGTGTTTGTTTAATTCCCTCAACTTTGGAGATAGTTACCATAAATTCACTTCAAAGTTAAACCTAATTCAAAATTGTGAACCTAAAGTAAAAACATGAAACCTTCTAACGAATGCTTTGCACTTATTAAAAAGTGGGAAGGACTCCATAAAGAGCTTCCTGACGGACGGATTCAAGCATACCTAGACCCTGTTGGTATTTGGACAATTGGTTATGGCTCGATCGAAGATTTGGACCTCAACAGACCGATTTTAGAGGGTGATATTATCACACGAGAAAAAGCAGAGCGATGGTTGCAAATTGAGATTGCTGAAAAAGCAGAAGATGTCGATCGATTGTGCAAATTTAAACTCAAACAGTGTATGTTTGATGCCTTGGTTTCCTTCACTTACAACATCGGCATAGGCGCATTCAGCGAGTCAACTCTATTGCGAGAGCTCAACAAAGGCAATTATGAAGGAGCAGCCAAGGAGTTCGATCGTTGGGTACATGGTGAAGATAATGGCACAAAAAGACCTCTGCAGGGATTGATCAATCGTCGAAACGACGAAGAAGCTTTATTTCGGCGCGATGGTTTTTTAGGTTTAGATCTAGCAATAGGCTTTGTGATAAAGCCAGCAGATTTGGCTCAACCGCCGAAGCGAATATTGCCTTATAAACCTGCTCCCGTACCGTTACTGTTCGATCGTACCCTAGAAAAAGGACTTGTTGGAGAAGATTGTTACATTCTCAACTGCGCTTTAGCGGGACTCAAATTTCTGCGTTTGGGTTCTCAACCTAGCGAATTTACTGACATTACTGATAGTGCAGTCAAGCTTTTTCAAACCCGCGAAGTTCTCAGCCGAGTTGATGGAAAGGTAGGTCCAGAAACGAGGAGGGCTATAGAGAATGCTCTCAAGGGCGCGCGCAAAGAGATATCTGTCAATTCATCTGGAATAGATGGGGGTGTATACTGCCGTCTCACACGCACGCGAGGAGAAGCCTACGAAGGACTTAAATTGTGCAAACTCGACTTCGTAAATCCTCAAGGGAATGTAGTTGTTGATTCATTAGACGTTATTTCTGGTGTACCGGCTGCTCAGAGATTTTTAATGTGGGACGATCCTGAAAGTAAACCGCGCAATCTGGCACCTATCCCACAAGATAATTACTACATCTCAGATATCGACTGGGCAGATGGCAAAGATAATTACCACGCTGCACACCCGATAAATGGAAATGGACTCGGACCTGTATGGGTACCTCTTGTTAAATCGAAAGAGCGTTATGAAAGTTGTCGGCTAAATGAGATTGGTTGTCGCGATGCCTTCGGCTTTCATGCTGATTGGAACTGGATTCAAAGTCGTACAAGTCCGGGCAGTGCAGGATGTGCGTGTGTTACTACAATTGATGATTTGAGAAAACTTGTGGAATTGCTCCGCAAGTACGATCCGCGCCTGTTAGTTGTGGACTGGGGACTGTAGATATTGTTGGTTAGGGTAGAGTTTCATCTATCCTAACTTTAATCACCAAATAACGGGAAATCAAGGTTGCAGGTGCGATCGCCCTTTCCCCCATAACGACAATTATATCAATAGTTAAATGTATGACACAAGAACTGCTTGAAGAAATGGAAAGTCAAACCAATAGATGGCATCGATCAGCCGTAATATTGCACTCTATTTCTGTCATTTTAGGAGTGACTTCGGTACTCTCATCAATAATTGTCGCTACCTTTATCGACGAACTAGGAAGCTTCAGGACAAAAGTTTTTGCTGGACTAAGCGCAGCTTCAGTGGCTATCATTGAGACGACAGGCGTTGGACGAAAAGGTAATGGATTTCGTCAAGCCCAAAGACACTTAAAAGCCGAAACAATTAGATTTCGTGAAGGTGAAAGTTCTGTGAAGGTTTTAACCCAAGCTTTTATGGAAGCAGAAGTAATGATAGGAGATTTAGTAATTAAAATGCCATCTACATCCGATGCGGAACAGAATTGATACCAACAAGTAAAACTCAGCAGTTGAGCTATCACAGCAGCCTGCGTGCTTGTCAAATCTTATTTGCTCGATCTGCCGATCGCCCTTCGTAGCCCAAACTGCTAGCTATTAGAGTAGCGATCGCACCTCACACCTTCATCTCCTCACAAAATAACGGGAAATGAAGGTTACAGGCGCGATCGCTCTTTCTCCTGACTAATGCTAGTGACTGATGACTACTGACTAACGACTGCTTTCGGAGTCAACTATCAACTATCAACTGTCAACTGTCAACTGTCAACTGACAACTATCAACTGACTTTCATTCATGTCGCCTACCATCAGGCATCACCGCACCCTTTAAATTCGCCCCTGCCAAATTAGTATCCAACAGCAAAGCATTTCTCAGATTAGCACCCTTCAAATTAGCACTTTCCAGATTAGCCATCCACAGATTAGCACCCTCCAAATTCGCCCCTTCCAAATCAGCGTTAACGAGTAAAATACCTTTCATAAAAGCACATCTTAAGTTAGCAGTTTTCAAATTACTTCCTCCCAAATAAGCATCCTCTAAAAACGAATTTTCTAGATTGCTTCCCTCCAAATTCGCCCCTACCAAATTGCGGCTTATCAGGTAAACCCCAGCCAAACTTGCCTGTTTCAAGTTAGCATTTACCAAATGCGCGTTCCACAAATTGGCATCTTTCAGGTTGGCTTTTTCTAAATTGACGCCTTCCAGAAAAACTTCGCTCAAATTCGCCCCGGAAAGATTGCAACCTTGACATTCCCTCGCTGTCAGCAATTGCCGGACTTGATGCTTGACTGACGAACGGTTCGCTGCGAAAATTATTAAACCTGTAGTTGCTAAGGCAATAATACTAAAAGTTGCCAGCCCGATCGCACTTACAAGCTTTCTCTGTTGTATTTTTCGGAAAATCCGCTTGCAGCCCCTAAAAATATTTACAAAATTGCTCATATTTATAATCCAGTGTTTTGCTTCCCTGCCCTTCCCCTTCCCCTTCCCTTATGAAAAAACAGTTAAAATTTAAATTCCTGACGATCGCACTTATTGTAAGCTTAGCAATAATCGGTGTCGGGTGCGATCGCCTTTTCACAAAACCCTTTCAACTTCCCGCCTCAGCCAAACAAGAACCCTGGCCAATTCAAACAGGCCTCCGAGCCGCCATCCTCCGATCCAACATACCAACAGTCAACCGCGTAGTTTTAGTACCCGACGAAGCCACATTCTTAGCAGCCATCCAAAAATGGAATCTCAAAGGAAACTGGCCTATTCTCATCGAAGACAAAAAATATACACCGATGTTTGTGCAGCGCTTTCAACCCGAAGAAATAGTGCGTTTGCCAAGTATCAAACAGCAACTGCCAAAAAATCAAAAACTCCAGCAATTAATGCTGAACACCACAGCAGCCGCCTGGAATGCCACGGATACTCAAACCTTAAAAGCAAAATGGAAGCAACTCGGCTGGGAACCCCCAGGAGTAGTAATCACATCAGAAAATGACCCCGCACGCTCAGCAGCAGTTGCCTTAGCAGCCGCTCACGGCCAACCTTTAGTATTTCTAGAAGGCAACTTCGGAAAACCCAACGATACCCTCAATAACACACAGTGGAAAACTCTGCAACTAGCAGTTACAAAAGCCGTCGAATCAACCGGATTTTTTTATTCTCAACTCGCAGACCCGATCGACACAATAAGCATTGTACGCCAACTAGCAGTCAAATATCAATCTCCTGAAAAACCCGACGAACAACTAGCCGTTACTGACGGTTTGGGAAGACACCCCAACGGCGAACGCTGGGCGGCTGTCGGCTGGATTTACGGCTCCGAGGTACGATCGATCTATCAAGCCATGTGTGCCATATTTCTCGACAGCCAAACAGCCATGCTTTATGACAGTTACCCCAAGGAAGGAAATTGGGCAAAATATGAAATGGAGGAAGCAGCTAGCGGACTAAAAAGCATAGGTTTAAATGTCGAAGTAGTGCAGAAACCAGAATCTAGCCTGAAAAAGTGGCGGAGTTTAGCCTCAAAACCGTGGACATTTGACTTAATATTAATGAATTCCAAAGGCTATCCAAAATCATTCCAAGTGGGCAATGGTGACGCTTCAGTTGAAGATATACCAAAACTTCAATTTCCTGCAGCAATCCACATGATCCACAGTTGGTCAGCAGCAGCGCCAGATGACACCAACACCGTTGCCGGAAGGTGGCTAGAGAATGGTGCTTACGCATATATTGGCAGCGTCAACGAACCTTTTTTATCGGCATTTATTCCACCTAAATTAATGGTCGATCGCCTCAAGCGAGGATCACCCTTTTTAATCGCAGCACGCCAGCTAGAATCCCCTCCCTGGAAAGTCACCACCATCGGCGATCCGCTAATGTCTATCGCCAAACCCAGACCAAGAATCCCGCCCACTCAACAACCGATGTGATAGTATGCGCGAGCAAGGGATTTAAAATTGGAGATTTGAGATTTGTGCTTGTAAGGTAAAATCTCCAAGCGCCAATTCTTTAATTTGAAAGTTGTTTTGCACTGAGTTATATGATATGACCCGTTCACTGGTGCGATCGACCTAACCACCAAAACTATAAATATAGTTAATTAGCATTATCGCCAGAGTATATCTAAGTTTAAATGTAACTGAGCATACAATCACGCCAAATCCGCCACTCCTCAGAATCAGTCATTCCACCCCAGCGGCTAGCCCAAAAAAATTACCCTAAAATACGCCTTAATTAAGTTGTCAATTGCCCTAAAATCACTCAAAATGAAAATAAGAAATAAATTGTAATATTTATCTAACTTCTCACAGAAGAATTAACCGCTAAATGAGAGCCATCCCTCCTGTGGATCTGCCGCCACCCGGCCCAACCGCAGCAACTCCCCAAGCCTCCCGCCTAAGCCCGCTATTCAACCGCCTGCACCCCAGCCCAGAAACCCTCCTGCTTATCCTCTCCCTAGTGATCGGGGGAGTTACGGGCGCAGGCGTCGTCACATTTCACTACCTCATCCACTTCATCCACAGCTTGATGCTGGAAGACTTCATGGGGGCGATCGCCTCGAAAGGCTCTTGGACGCTAGCCTGCATTCCCACCTTCGGCGGAGTCATCATCGGGCTGATGCGCTGGCGGTTTCGGGACTTTGGTCCGAATATGTCTTCCTTAATTGCAGCCACCCGCGGCCTGCAAGAACTCTCCCCCCTCAAACCCATCACCAAAATGGTGGCAGCCTCAGTTTCCCTCGGCACCGGGGCCTCCCTCGGCCCGGAAGCCCCCAGCGTCGAAATCGGCGCTAACTTCGGAATGCTGCTGGCTCAAGTCTTACAGCTCTCCCCTGAACGGCAGCGCTTGCTCCTCGGCGCCGGAGCTGCAGCAGGTTTATCAGCCGGATTTAACTCTCCCATCGCCGGAGTCTTCTTTGCTTTAGAAGTCGTGCTCGGCAGCACCTTCGCCACTTCGTCAGTCAGCGTTGTCTTGCTCTCGGCCGTAGTTTCGGCGCTGATCGCTCAAATCTGCTTGGGAGCTCAGCCAGCGTTTGCTTTGCCGATATACGATGTCCGCAGCCCCCTAGAACTGCCTCTGTACATGGGATTGGGACTTTTGGCGAGCGGAGTTTCTCTAGCCTACACAGAAGCAATTCAATTAGCCGAGGGCTGTTTTCAAGGAAAAGTCCGGGGATTTGCTTGGCTCGGACGACTGCCCCGGCCGCTTCACCCGATCATCGGCGGGGCCGGAGTCGGCTTAGTCGCCCTGCAATTTCCTCAAATTTTGGGTGTCGGCTACGAAACAGTCCAAGCAATGCTCCAAGATGTTAAATTTTCCTTGCCTTTGCTGTTGCTGCTGCTGTTTGTCAAACTGGCAATGACTGCAATCAGCCTCGGCAGCGGTTTAGTGGGCGGCATCTTCGCTCCGGCGATGTTTTTGGGAGCTTCCCTGGGTTCGGCTTACGGACTCTTTTTGGAAATGCTGCCGGCAATGAGCGATCGAGTCGCCGGCCCTGCCGCCTACGCAATGGTGGGAATGGCCGCCGTACTCGCCGGCAGCGCCAGAGCACCGCTGACAGCCATCCTGTTGATGTTTGAATTAACCCGCGATTATCGGATTGTCTTGCCTTTGATGGCAGCAGTCGGATTGAGCGTTTGGCTGGTGGAGTGGGTCAACCGCCGATCAACAGCCCACAGCCTCAACCTTCAGCAAATGGGCGTAGATGTGGCTGTCAATACACCGATTAAAGCCAGAGAACAGTTGCAAGATTGGGAAGATGTTCTGGGCGATCGCATCGTCACAGAACTGATTTCTTGCCAACTCCCCACCGAGGGCGAACACAGGGACGATGAGCCTGTGCTGGCGATCGCCAATGCACATTTGCCGGAAAATGTCAAACCCTTGCCTGAAACAAAATCAGCCGTTTGACCAATCTCAAATCCGGTTATTTCGCCACCAAACCGATAACCTCAAAGCTAAATCTGACAACCATGATATTTATCAACCCAAAAACCGATTATGCCTTCAAAAAAATCTTCGGTTCCTCAGAAAGCAAAGAGATTCTAATTAGCTTTCTCAACGCCTTGATTTATGAAGGCAATCCCACAATTCAAGACTTAGAAATTATCAACCCGAATCTACCACCAAAACTAGAAGGCTTAAAAGATAGTTATCTGGATGTGAAAGCCAAACTCAGCGATGGCACTTTAGTAATTATTGAAATGCAGGTGCTTAACGTACAGTCTTTTGGCAAGCGAGTTTTGTACAATGCAGCGAAGACTTACGCTTTTCAATTGGAAGCAGCACAAGGATATCGATTGCTGAAGCCAGTGATTGCTTTGACAATTACTGATTTTGAAATGTTTTCTAACAGCCCCGAATTTATTTCCCGATTTGTGTTCAAAGAAGTCAAGAAAAACTTTACGTATCCCGAAAACGATCTGGATTTAGTGTTTGTAGAGTTGCCAAAGTTTACCAAAGGACAGGAGGAACTTGAAAGTTTAGCAGACAAATGGATTTATTTCATGAAAAATGCGAGAAGTCTGACATCAGTTCCCGAAACAATGGATAGCATACCAGAAATACATGAAGCTTTTAATATTGCGAATCAAGCAAGTTTGAGCAGAGAGGAAGTGGAAGATTTGGACAGAAGAGAACAGTTTATTTATGACCAACAGGGAGCAATTATCAAGGCTGTTCAGGACGGCATAGAACAAGGCATAGAACAAGGCATAGAACAAGGCATAGAACAAGGAATGCGAGAAAAGGCGATCGCGATCGCCCGACAATTACTCTCACAGCTAGATAATGCCACCATCAGCCAAGTTACAGGGCTTAGCGTTGAGGATGTGCAGAATTTGCGCTCGACCAATTCATAGTTTAAAGTGGGCGATCGTACCTTGAGCCGATCGCCCACCCTCAACCCCTCGACATCGCAGACAGTGGCGCTACCCTCAAATCTGCTCTAAAATAATCAAAAATTATAAACAACAAGCCCAGAGGCGCTGAGGTGACTCCTAACGAGGGAACGGCAAACAGCAAAAGTCAGAAAATACCCGGCAAAACCCCCTTGGGTTCTAGTTACTACGGCTTGTTAGGGCTGCATCCTTCAGCCTCAGCGATCGAAATTCGGCGATCGTACCGGGAACTGAGCAAACTCTACCATCCCGATACCACCGAGCTGCCTCCCGCAGTCGCCACCGCTAAATTTCAGCAGCTCAACAACGCCTACGCCACCCTCAGTAACCCAGAACGTCGCCTCGCCTACGACCTCAAAATAGGCTATTCTCGCCTGAACGTGATTGGGCCACCCCCAGGCTTCAATACTCCGGTTTCGGGATCGGGCAAAAAAACTTCCAACTCCGCTTACCTAGATCCCACGGATCGACCTCTTTCCCCCGGAGAAATGTTCGCTCTGTTTATCATGGGAGCTAGCTTAATCGGATGTTTGGTACTGGCGATCGCGATCGGCTTAATTCGTGGCAATTAAAGCCTCAAATCCGACATCCCCAATCTAAAATCGGAAATCCCCAATCCGAGATCCCCAATCTAAAATCTAAAATCTAAAATCTAAAATCCCATGACTCTTCCTTCCGCTGACACTCCTTTGTACAACCATCCACTCCCGGAAATCGAGCAGTGGCTAAAAAGCCGCGGCTGCCAGCAAGATCGGCGAGAACTCCACTGCTGGCAGATCGAGCAACTTACATGGAAAGCAGAACTCTCCCTCGATATCGACCAACTCACCGTCCGTTACATCGATGCTGGAGCCGACGGCCAAGACATTCAGCGAGCATTCAAATACTCCCTCTCACGTCAAGACATTGAAGCGGCCGTTTTCTCCGGCCCCTAATTTGATTTTAGATTTTAGATTTTAGATTTTAGATTTGTCCTCCAATCTAAAATCTAAAATCGTTATGTTGAGCAGGAGATGACCTACTTGGAAACTGAAAAATCAACCAAAAAATCTAAAATCCCAAATCCAAAAGCGTTAGACTTTGCCAAATCGGCGGCTGCGCTTCTGATAATCAGACAAAGCGCGGTGAAACTCCGATCGATCAAAATCCGGCCACAGCGTCTCAGTAATGTAAATTTCCGAATAAGCCATTTGCCATAGTAGAAAATTGCTCAACCGCATTTCCCCGCTCGTCCGGATCAGCAAATCCGGGTCACAAATATCAGCAGTATACAAATAGCGTTTAAATAAAACCTCATCAATTTCCTCCGGCTGCAACTTGCCCTCTTTCACCTGAGTGGCGATCGCCCGACAAGCTTGTACAATCTCCTGACGCCCCCCGTAATTTGTCGCCACCGTAAACAAAATGCCCTGATTATGCTGAGTGGCCGTCACAGAACGCTCGATTTCCGCCTGCAAAGACTTCGGCAAAGCCTGCAAATTCCCCATAAATTGAATTTGCACGTCCTCGTCCACCATCTCCCGCAATTCTTGCCGCAACTTTCCCTCAAACAAACTCATTAAAAAATCTACTTCCCCGGCCGGTCGCCCCCAATTCTCCGTCGAAAAAGCATAGGCCGTTAAAGCTGGAATCCCCCAATCTTTGCAGCAGCGCAGCAGTTCCTTCAGAGTGCTAGCTCCTCGGCGGTGCCCCGCAATCCGCGGCAACCCCTTCTTCTTCGCCCAGCGCCCGTTCCCGTCCATAATCACTGCTATGTGCTTAGGCAGTAGTTCCTGTTGCAGATCCTCCGGCAACTTTTCCAAGCAAATTCCTTGACTCATGGTTTCTCCCGATTACCCGACTAACGGCGCAGTATCCGTTTTAATAGCGTCACTCCCTTCAATCCTATCTGGCGTCCGAGATTGCCGATCGGAATTGGAGCCACAACTCTTTCTCCCTCGGACGGGAACAGCTTTGCTTCCAGCAATTCCTTAAGTTTGTTGCTAGTCAAAGGTCGATTTAAAAGTCCCATCTGGGCTAAAGAAATAGAACCCGTTTCCTCGGACACCACCACGCACACGCAAGCTTGCACCCGTTCCGTAATCCCCATTGCCGCCCGATGGCGGGTTCCCAACTGCCGCGACGCAGTGCGATCGGACAAAGGCAAAATTACCCCCGCCGACACGATCCGCGAACCTCGAATCAAAACAGCTCCGTCGTGCAGCAAAGTTTGCGGCTGAAAGATAGTCTGCAACAATTCTTTAGAAACTTCAGCATTTAGCTTTAATCCCGGCACAGAAAAATCCCGATCGTCGATCGGAGAATCTGTTTCTATAATTAGTAAAGCGCCCGTGCGGTTTTGCGAAAGTTCTTTTACGGCGTCCACAATTTCATCTATTACGCTGTCCGGTTCGGGAGTTGGTCGGCGATCGCGTCCAAACAATTGCCGAAATTCCCCCCGACCCAATTGTTCCAGAAATCGGCGAAACTCCGACTGCAATATTACCGCCATTGCCACAGCCGAACCAGTCACCAAGCTGTTGAGGGCAACGTGCAACAGCCTCAATCCAGCCCAGTTGCTCAGCGCCGCCGCCAGCATCAAAATAATAAATCCGCGTACCATCCACAGCGTTCTGCGCTCGCCAACAATGACGAGCACCAAATACGCAAGGGCAAAAACCAGTCCAATATCGATCCCTTGAATCAATAAGGACTGAACCAGGGCCAAGTCAAAGCCAGATTGTTGATTGTTCATGGTTCATCGAACGCTACCGCCTGTGAACCGCGAACCGTGATGCACTCGAACCCATGAACCATGAACAGTTGTTATAAGGAATATGCTGAAAATCCCCGTGTTTTTAGATCGGGAAGTGTCAATCCAATCGTGTGACTGAACAAGGCAAAAGTTAAAAGTGAAAAAACAATCATCACTAAGTAAACATGGATTGTTTTTCTTTTAACTTTTAACTTTTAACTTCTAAGTTTTTACTTTGGAGCTCCGAGTCGTTCAGGAAGGCGGTCAAGCCTCAGCAAATCCTGGTAAGTTTCCCGCTGTATAATCGTGTTAACTTCCCCATTTCTCACTAAAACCGCGGCCGGTCGGGGTACTCGGTTGTAGTTAGAAGCCATACTGTAATTGTATGCCCCTGTGGCCGTAACCGCGAGGACATCTCCGGCATGACACTCTGGCAATTTGGCATCTTTAATCAGAACATCGCCTGACTCGCAGTGTTTCCCAGCAATTGTCACTGTTTCCGTTAAGGCAGCAGACATTTTACCGGCTGCGAGAACTCGATAAACTGATTGGTAGGTAATTGGACGCGGATTGTCCGACATACCTCCATCCACAGCTAAATAAGTCCGCATTCCCGGAATGACTTTTTGAGAGCCAACGGTGTAAGCAGTGACACAGGCTGTACCGACGAGCGATCGACCCGGTTCGCAAAGCAATTTTGGTAATGGCAATTGCTGCCGCTCGCAAGCTGCTACCACTGCGGAGCAAATTGTACGAGCCCAATCTTCAATGCTAGGAGGATCGTCCGCTTCAGTATAGCGAATGCCTAACCCACCGCCAATATTAATTTCGGTTGCTGGCAAACCATAACTCTGTGCTTTTGTCAAGGCCTGAACAATGACTTCGGCTAAATCGTCATGGGGTTGCAGTTCAAAAATCTGAGAGCCGATGTGAGCGTGCACTCCGACGCAAAATAAGGACGGGTGTTGGCTGATGAATTTAAATACTCGATCGAGTGAGTTGGGATCAAAGCCAAATTTACTGTCGATTTGACCCGTCTGAATGTACTCGTGGGTGTGACACTCAATTCCCGGAGTAAACCGCACCATAACTCGTGTCGGCCCACCTGTGAGGCTGCGGACACCCAATTCTCCCAACTCTGCTAGAGTCTCTAAATCCCGCCAATTGTCGGCTACGGTAATGCAGCCGCTTTCGACAGCTAGCTGGAGTTCCTCGCGGGACTTGTTGTTACCGTGGAAGTAGATTTTGTCGGGGCCCACGCCGGCTTGCAGTGCAGTGTAGATTTCTCCGGCGGATACGACATCTATCCCTAAACCTTCGGAAGCTGCGATCGCGCAAACTGCCAAACAACTCCAAGCTTTAGAAGCATAGAGCACTTGAGATTCGCCCGGATAGTAACGCTTAAAAGCATCCCGGTACTGGGTGCAAGCCGCCCGCAGCGTTTCTTCGTCTAAAATATACAACGGCGAGCCAAATTGCTCAACCAAAGCTGTCACCTCGCAGCCTCCGATTTCCAACCGATCGCTGCTGTTAACACTGGCTGTCAGCGGTAACAGTTCTTGATTTGGCGATCGAGTTTGCAGGGCTTGTTGAGACTCAGACAGATACTTAAGTCCCGATTCCACCCCGAAAGATTGAGTTGATACCATCGCGCAATAACTATCCTAGGTTATTAGTCAGCAGTCATTAATCAGCAGTCAGCAGTCGGCAGTCATTAATCAGCAGTCATTGGTCGTTGGCAGTAGACTAATGTCTGGAGACTTGTGAGTCATGACTCAAAACTAGCAACAAACAGCTAATCGCTACTGTGTTTTCCAGTGTACAATTTACAGCCGTGCGTTTTCTACAAATTAAACATCTCGCCGCAGAAGACCTCAACAGTGCAGTCGAACTCGATCGGCTCTGTTTTGGCGGACTTTGGACTTTAGAAGGCTATGGGCGTGAGTTAGGCAGTCCTAACAGCGATTTACTGGGTTTGTGGGCATCGGAAACCGAGGTCGGCGAATCAGCTCAAAACCTCGCGCGCACGGGGGCACCGCCCCTACAGATTCCCCCAACCCTGATCGGTTTGGGCTGCCTGTGGGCAATTTTAGAAGAAGCTCATATTACAATTTTGGCAATTCATCCTCGCTTTCAAGGTCAGGGTTTAGGACAAGCTCTGCTTTGGGATTTACTAAACAAGGCTCACTATAGACAATTAGAACGGGCAACTTTAGAAGTGCGGGAGTCTAATTTAGCCGCCGTCTCACTGTACAAAAAATTTGGTTTTAAAGAGGCAGGGCGGCGGAAAAGGTACTACGAAGACACCGGAGAAGATGCTCTGGTAATGTGGCGCAGTGGCCTAGAGAAACCAGAATTTCAGCAATATTTGGCGGTTGAAAAAGTGCAAATTTGCGATCGACTGCATCAGAAAAACTGGCATTTGGCGAGCGATATTTTTGAGTTTTAAATGTAATTTATTGAGTCTTTTACTTGCATTGACCAATAATAATGGGTCACTCAATATAAATTTAGTCCAAAATCCTCATAGGCAATCAACTTCAGCATGGGAAGAAACCTCTGCCTGCATGATCATAATTCCCGCTTTGCTTCGCGCTCGTTTGAACCGTGCAGAGTATAGTTTGAGCCAAACCCCTCGGAGTGTAGCAACACTCACTAATTGCTCAGGATCGATCGCACAACTGACAACAGGAAGAATAACCAAATCTTCAACGGATCTGAGACAAAATTTTAGATAAAAAAAGCCCAGCTCGCTCTTTCCCTCGCAAACCAAAAGATTCTTGAGATGGACAACAGCTTAAGAGCGAGTTTAGGGGATCGATCGCCCATCTAACTAATAAGTTTTGTGCAAAACCCGGCCTGTACTGCGAGAATTATCAGTTTTGCACCTGCATGACAGCCAAAAAGATTATGCTAGAATCCATCAATACGCAGTCGTAGGTTGGGCACGGGCCGAGAAGAGCAATCTTCTTGCAGTCTAGGGGAGGTTGTAGGTCAGCCACCATTTGGGTCTTCCCAGTTGAAAGCCACCCTGCAACATGAGCCTGGAATCTGCAACCGCAGCCGAGTGCGGCAGATAGGTTGGGAGTGTCGCGCTAGAATAAGCAGTACGAGTTAACACTCGAACACAAACGCTCGTTGTGCGAGCGTGACCTCGAAACGGGCACATAGCAGCAGGTGATGGGAATAAATCATGTTTGAACGCTTCACAGAAAAAGCAATAAAAGTAATCATGTTGGCCCAGGAAGAAGCTCGCCGCCTGGGTCACAACTTCGTAGGGACAGAACAGATCCTCCTGGGTCTGATCGGAGAAGGAACCGGGGTTGCAGCGAAAGTCCTCAAATCAATGGGCGTCAACCTGAAAGACGCTCGGATTGAAGTGGAAAAAATTATCGGTCGCGGTTCCGGCTTCGTAGCAGTCGAAATTCCGTTCACTCCCCGCGCCAAGCGGGTTCTAGAACTATCCCTAGAAGAAGCTCGCCAACTCGGACACAACTATATAGGTACTGAACACCTGCTGCTCGGTCTGATCCGCGAAGGTGAAGGAGTAGCGGCCAGAGTCTTAGAAAACCTGGGAGTAGACTTGTCGAAAGTCCGCACCCAAGTGATTCGGATGCTGGGAGAAACCGCAGAAGTCGCAGCCACTGGCGGCGGCGCTCGCACCAAAACCCCAACCCTCGACGAATTTGGAGCCAACCTCACTCAAATGGCAGTCGATGGCAAACTAGACCCAGTAGTCGGACGCCAAAAAGAAATCGAACGGGTAATTCAAATCCTCGGTCGCCGCACCAAAAATAACCCGGTGCTCATCGGCGAACCCGGAGTCGGTAAAACCGCGATCGCCGAAGGTCTGGCCCAGCGCATCGCTAACAACGACATCCCAGATATCCTTGAAGAAAAGCGCGTTGTTACCCTCGACATCGGCTTGCTCGTCGCTGGTACTAAATACCGGGGCGAATTTGAAGAACGCCTCAAAAAAATCATGGACGAAATCCGCACGGCGGGTAACGTGATTTTGGTGATTGACGAAGTGCACACTTTGATCGGTGCAGGTGCGGCTGAAGGGGCGATCGACGCGGCGAACATTCTCAAGCCGGCTTTGGCTAGAGGCGAACTCCAGTGTATCGGCGCTACCACCCTCGACGAGTACCGCAAGCACATCGAGCGCGATGCAGCCTTAGAGCGGCGCTTCCAGCCCGTGATGGTCGGCGAACCCACCGTTGACGAGACGATCGAGATTCTCTTCGGTCTGCGGGAACGCTACGAACAGCACCACAAGCTGAAAATCTTGGACACGGCCCTCGAAGCCGCAGCCAAACTCTCTCACCGATACATCTCCGATCGCTTCCTCCCAGACAAAGCAATTGACTTGGTAGACGAAGCTGGTTCCAGAGTTCGCCTGATCAACTCCCAACTGCCCCCCGCAGCCAAAGAACTTGACAAAGAACTCCGCCAAGTCCTCAAAGATAAAGACGAAGCGGTGCGTTCTCAAGACTTTGACAAGGCCGGCGAATTGCGCGATCGAGAAATGACGATCAAAGCCGAAATTCGCGCTATTTCCCAAGCCAAAAAAACCGACTCGGCCCGCACCGGCGAAACCGACCCATCGCCAGTAGTCACCGAAGAAGATATCGCTCAAATCGTGGCAAGCTGGACGGGCGTACCGGTCAACAAACTGACCGAATCCGAATCCGAAAAGCTGCTGCACATGGAAGATACCTTGCACCAGCGCTTGATCGGTCAAGAAGAAGCAGTGAAAGCCGTTTCCCGCGCCATCCGCCGCGCCCGCGTCGGTTTGAAAAATCCGAATCGCCCGATCGCCAGTTTCATCTTCTCCGGGCCCACAGGCGTCGGCAAAACCGAACTCACCAAAGCCCTAGCAGGCTACTTCTTCGGTTCCGAAGATGCGATGATTCGGCTGGATATGTCGGAGTACATGGAACGGCACACCGTCTCCAAACTCATCGGTTCTCCTCCAGGCTACGTCGGCTACAACGAAGGCGGTCAACTCACAGAAGCAGTCCGCCGCCGTCCTTACACCGTCGTGCTGTTCGACGAAATCGAAAAAGCCCACCCCGATGTCTTCAATATGCTGTTGCAAATATTGGAAGACGGTCGCTTAACAGATGCCAAAGGTCGCACCGTGGACTTCAAAAACACGCTGCTGATTATGACCTCAAACATCGGTTCTAAGGTGATTGAAAAAGGCGGCGGCGGCCTCGGCTTCGAGTTTAGCGACAACCAAGCCGATGCTAATTACAACCGCATTCGTTCTTTGGTTAACGAAGAACTCAAAAACTACTTCCGCCCCGAATTCCTCAACCGACTCGACGAAATTATCGTCTTCCGCCAGTTGAACAAGGAAGAAGTCAAGGAAATTGCGGTCATCATGCTCAAAGAAGTGTTCGGTCGTTTGACAGAACAGGGCATCACCCTGGAAGTGACCGAAAAATTCAAAGAACGGTTGGTAGAAGAAGGCTACAACCCCAGCTACGGAGCTCGACCCCTGCGCCGCGCTATCATGCGCTTGCTGGAAGACAGCTTGGCTGAGGAAATCCTTTCTGGCCGCATCAAAGACGGCGACACCGCTGTTGTGGATGTGGGCGAGGACGGAATTGTTAAGGTGCTGCAAGGTCAAAAGCGGGAATTGCTGCCCCAAGGCGCTGAGTAAGTTTGAGTAAGTGCGATCGCAAGTTAAGTTGGGAAATAACCAATCTCCCGATCGCAAACAACTCAAAATCCTCACATAAAAAAGGTAGAGAATCTTAGTTCTCTGCCTTTTTTATGAGTTAATATCAACACAATGTACGCTTACTTTTCTAAGTATCTTCGTCTCAAAAAATAGGATACCGATCGACTCGGTTTCCGTAGGACGGCGCCGCCGTGTTCGCCCTTCCGGGTTTCTGAATACCCCAACAAAGTTTTACTTTTAATTAGAGCGAGCTACTTCAAGGGCAATTAGATAATTAGCAAGAACTATATAGTGGAGAAATAAATGACATCTGAAAAAAACAAATTGGGTGCAGAAGTAGCAGAAAATCCGGCTGCTGAAAGCTGGTGGCAGAAAGCGTGGAAGTCGCAGCGAGAAAATCTTCAGATAGTGATTATTGCTTTGAGTTTAGCAATAGTGATTCGAGCCTTGGTCGCCGAACCGCGCTACATACCCTCAGATTCTATGGTACCAACTTTGCACGTGGGCGATCGCGTCGTAGTCGAAAAAATCTCCTACTACCTCGAACCTCCAAAAACTGGCGACATCGTAGTATTTGCCCCGCCCGAAAAGTTGCAAGAACAAGGCTTTACCCAAGACCAAGCATTCATCAAGCGGGTAATTGGCTTACCGGGTCAAACCGTCGCCGTTAAAGAAGGTTTAGTTTATCTCAACGACAAACCCCTCGTCGAAAAATATATTGCCGAACCTCCTAAATACCAGTGGGGGCCTTATCGCGTCCCAGAAAATGAATACTTTGTGATGGGAGACAACCGCAACAACAGCAACGACTCCAGCAGGTGGGGATTTTTACCTAAGCAGAATATCATCGGCCGCGCTGTAGTGCGGTTTTGGCCTCTAGAACGCATCGGGGAAGTTTGAAGTCAGTTGACAGTTGACTGTTGACAGTTGACTGTTGACAGTTGTGATCGCAAGCCCGATGCCCGATGCCTCTGCTGTACGGAAATTTCTACTTATTCTTGTACCTAGAGGGGTAGGGACTTCCTCCGGCAACTGATAAAATGGTACAAAAAGCAGCGGGATTTCTCGCCTAGATCAAAATTAGTAGAATATTAAAAAATTAGGAAAGCTATGGGATTTTTTGATTCAGAAATTGTTCAGCAAGAAGCCAAGCTGTTGTTTGAAGACTATCAATCTCTCATCCAACTAGGTGGCAATTACGGCAAATTCGATCGCGAAGGCAAGAAAATGTTCATCGCTCAGATGGAATCGATGATGGAGCGCTACCGTATTTTTATGAAGCGCTTTGAGCTGTCTGAGGACTTCATGGCTCAGATGACTGTAGAGCAGTTGAAAACACAGCTCAATCAATTTGGCATCACGCCCCAGCAGATGTTTGAGCAAATGAACTCTACGCTGGAACGGATGAAATCGGAGCTGGAAAAACAATCCTAGTGTCAGAAGGAAGAAGGAAGAAGGAAGAGGGAAGAAGGAAGAAGGAAGAGGGAAGAGGGAAGAGGGAAGAAGGAAGAGGGAAGAGGGAAGAAGGAAGAAAAAGAAAGTATTCCCAATGCCCAATGCCCAATGCCCAATGCCACATGACTGATAATTAAGGCCGCTCAAAAGACGAAGCAGGTTTGAAACTTTCTGCGGGAACTCCCTGCAAAGCTTGGCTCATAAAATCGCGCCAAACAGGGGCGACAATCCCACCGCCAGTAGCACCGTAGCTCATCGGTCTGTAATTGTCGTTGCCCATCCAAACAGCCACCGACAACTGCGGCACGTAACCCACAAACCAGATATCCCGTTCTGAGGAAGTTGTACCAGTTTTCCCAGCAGCCGGCCGCCCAAGTTGAGCCGCCCTTGCCGTTCCGTTGTTAATTACCCCTTGCAGGGCGCTGTTGACAGATGCCGCCGCCCAGGAATTGAGAACTAATTTGGGTTTGGGCGTATTGTCGAGCAAGACGTTGCCACTGCTGTCAGTGACTTGCACGATAAATGTGGTGTCAGAATGCCAGCCGTTGTTGGCGAAGGTAGCAAAAGCTCCGGCCATTTCTAAAGGAGTGAGGTCAACGGCACCCAAGGGCAAAGAAATCACCGGTTCCATCGGACTTCTGATGCCGAGCACGCGGCAAATCTCAATCACTTTATTCAATCCGACTTCTTGACCAAGCTTGACGGCGGGAATATTTAGAGATACTTCCAAAGCTCTGCGGATGCTGACGGCACCGGAGAAGCCACCGCCGTAGTTTTGAGGGTAGTAATAGCCGTCGCCGTCCCGGTAGCCGACAGGGGAGTCGTAGACAACTGAATCCGGGGTGTATTTGCCACTAGCAAAGGCAGCGTAGTAGACAAAAGGCTTAAAAGAAGATCCGGGCTGACGGCGTGCTTGAATGGCGCGGTTGAACTGACTCTTTTCGTAATCGACGCCGCCAACCATTGCTTTGACGAAGTGGGTGCGGGGATCGACGGCGGCTAGGGCAATTTGACCTTCCTCGCGATCGTAAAAAAGGCCTTGGTAGTAAAGCCGATTGTGCCACGCTTTGACGGTTTCTTCGGCTATGCGCTGCATTTTGAGGTCGATCGTGGTTTGAACGCGCATTCCTCCCTTAACCACGGCATCTCGCCCAAAACGCCTTGTCAGTTCCTGAACTACGGCTTGTGTTACGTAAGGAACTTGAGATCCTCCAAAAGAGGTAATTTTGCCTAGCTTAATTTTTTCCTGGCGGGCAGCAGTCTCTTGGGCAGGCGTAATCCATTTAAGATCCTTCATGCGGCCTAAAACGATTGTTTGCCGCTCTTTTGCCAACTTGTAATTGACGAAAGGACTGTATTCTTCGGGGGCAGAAATTAAGCCGGCCAACATCGCTGCTTCTGCAAGAGTCAAATTGCTTGCTGACTTGTTGAAATAGCTTCGAGAGGCTGTCTCTACGCCGTACAAGTTGTGACCTAAGTAGATTTGATTCAGGTATAGTTGCAGAATTTGGTCTTTGTTGAGAATTTGCTCCAAGCGGATAGACATTACCGCTTCAGCTACCTTGCGACTAAATTTTGACTGGGGAGAAAGAAATAGGTTTTTGACTAGCTGCATAGTCATAGTCGAGCCGCCTTCAACGGTTCTACCTTTCTCTAGGTTGACTATTAGAGCGCGGGCTATCCCGCCAGGGTTGATGCCTTTGTGGGTGAAGAAGTTGCTATCTTCGATCGCCAGAACAGCTCGTTTCAGGTTCGGGGAGATTTGGTCAAGGGGTACGACATCCCGGTTGGCTTCGTCGTGGATGCTGGCTAGCGGCTTGCCGTTGATGTCGTAAATGTGGGTAGTTTCTGTGGGAGAGTAGGTTTGCAAGATCCGAACATCTGGCAAATTGCGGAAGCTGATCGCTAAGCCAACCAGTCCACCAGCGACTACGGAACTGGCAAGCATTGTTATGCTGAGTATGGTTCCGGCGGTCACTTTACTGACTGACTGAACAAACTCAAATACGGGGGCTGAGTTTTCCGTGTTATTGCGGACTGCGTTGGTTGACACGTGGATTTCACTTCCTCACTCGATTTGGTGTTTAAGACTTTTAATTTTAGATGCGAACCCTAGAGACTGTCAGTCGATTTTAGATTTTAGATTTTAGATTTTAGATTTATTCCACAGATGAATCTGGGAGTTTGAACAAGAGTCTAAAATTTGGGGATCTCCACGACTGTTGTCGGGGGCTGGTATCCGTTTTTGGGCGGGGTCAGCTAATGAAAGCCGGTCAGCTTTCGGATTATAGTAGCGTGATAGTTATGTTTTTATGCGTCAACCAGTGAGTGTAACTAATTCTGCTGCACTTTGGCAAAATATGATGGACGATCGCTCCCCGATGATAACTCCTAACCTTTCAGCGCTTTACCGCGGCGTCAGCGAGATTTTTCCAGATCGACCTGATTCTAGCAACCCTGACGAAAATTTAGCCCAACTCCTGGCAAAAGTCGATCGACCCTTGCGCGTCAAACTGGGAATTGACCCGACAGGGAGTGACATTCACTTGGGACACAGCATTTGCGTCCGCAAGCTGCGGGCTTTTCAGGATGCCGGTCACACAGCCGTACTGCTGATCGGAGATTTTACCGCCAGAATTGGCGATCCGACAGGGAAGTCGGAGATGCGTAGCCAGTTGACGGCCGAACAGGTGGCGGAAAATGCCAAGACTTATTTAGACCAAGTGCGTCCGATTCTAGATTTTGACACGCCCGGGCGTTTGGAAATTCGCTATAACTCCGAGTGGTTGTCAAAATTGGACTTGGCGAAGATTTTGGAACTGCTGAAGACGATGACGGTGCAGCAGATGCTCGCTAAAGAGGGATTTGATAACAGGATGCAGCAGGAGAATGCGATTTATCTGCATGAGTTTCTGTATCCAGTAATGCAGGGTTACGATTCGGTGGCTTTGGAAGCGGATGTGGAGTTGGGGGGAACTGACCAAAAATTTAATATTGCGGTGGGAAGAGATTTGCAGCGGCATTTTGGGATGAAACCGCAGTTTGGTTTGCTGATGCCGATTTTAATCGGGACTGACGGCGTACAGAAGATGTCGAAATCCTTGGGCAATTATGTGGGTTTGTCGGAAGACCCGCTGACGATGTATTCTAAGTTGGAGAAAATTGCTGATAGTTCGATCGCCCAATATTTTGAACTATTGACAGATTTGCCCCTTGATGAATTGCCAGAAAATCCGCGAGAAAAACAGAAACTTTTGGCTTTGGATGTGGTGCGCCAGTATCGGGGGAAGGAAGCGGCGGAACGCGCACAACAAGATGCAATGGCGCTGGTTAAAGGTGCTGCAGGACAAGCTGATGCTGTGGCGGAGTTTTCTTTGGCAAGTGTGCAGTTTCCGGCTAAGTTGTTTTATATTCTGAGTGCTAGCGGGCTTTGTAAAAGCAGCGGTGATGCCAGGAAGTTGATGCAGGGCGGCGGGGTGAAGTTGGAGGGCGATCGGGTTTCTGATGTTAACCTTACTTTTGAATCACCTGCTGATTTATGCGGTAAGGTTTTGCAGGTTGGGAAGAATAAGTTTGTGCGATTGGTGTCTTGAATCTATTTTTTGACCGCAGATGAATACTGAAGATGAACGCTGATGAACGCTGATAATCGAATTATTGTTGCTTTGGATGTTTCGAGTCAAGAAGAGGCGATCGCACTTCTGGACAAACTGCCGCAAGTATCTTTCTGGAAAGTCGGTTTGGAACTGTTTGTGAGTTCCGGGCCGGGGATTTTGGAAATTTTAAAACAGCGGGAAAAGCGGATTTTTCTCGATTTGAAGTTTCACGATATCCCGAATACTGTGGCTGGTGCTTGTCGGGCTGCTGCTAAGTATAATGTGGATTTATTGACTATCCATTCTACTTGTGGTAAAGATGGTTTGAAAGCGGCACAGTTGGCTTTGACTGAAGGGGCGGCGGCTGTCGATCAACCGACTCCTAAGTTGATTGCAATTACTCTATTGACGAGTTTGAATTCGCGACAGTTGGCTTTTGACTTGAAAATACCTTTGGAGTTGCCAGAATATGCTTTGCACATGGCATTGTTGGCTAAGGAAACGGGTTTAGCTGGTGCGGTTTGTTCTCCGCAAGAGGTGGAACAGTTAAGAATGAGTTGCGGGGATGATTTTCTGTTAGTTTGTCCCGGTGTGCGTCCGAAATGGGCTGATGGAGGCGATCAAAAGCGATCGATGACTCCGAAGGCGGCTTTGAAAGCTGGTGCGGATTATCTGGTGATTGGGCGGCCAATTACTGCTTCGGACGATCCGGTGGCGGCTTTTGCGCGTATTTGTGAAGAGATTGAATAACAATATGAATGTTGTTTTTTACCGCCGATGAACGCCGATGAACGCCAATAGAATTTTATCTGCGTTCATCTGTGTTTATCTGCTGATATCTGCGGTTGCAACCCCGACTTTGGCAGTTAATTTTGTGACAAATCATGCTAACAGTATAAATGCCAGTCGGTATGGTTTGTTAGCGCGATCGCGCTGTCCCGCTGATTTAGAAACTTTGGTCGATCGCCTGTTGCAAGATTTGCCGAGTTATGCTAATCGTGTAATTGTGCGATCGCACTTTTCTCCTAACACTAATACACCGCCCGGTTACGCGCTGCCTCAAATAATTTTAGCCGGTCGCCCGGAGTTTGAACCGCTACCTTTAAATTTTGAAGATGCACTTCCTGAAAATGCTAGTCAAGTTTTCATTACTACTTTGGAACGGCAGTATCGCGGGGGAAAACCAGTCGAAATTGAGCAATATCATTGGTTATTTTTCACTAAAACGGAGAACGGCTGGGAATTAGTAAAAATCGTTTCTCGGTTTGGTACTGCGGCGGATATTCGTCCTTTATTAGGTCAAGATAGTGAAAGCGAAATTGCTGAGGCTATTCGTTTGTGGTTGCGCGATTGTCGTGCAAAGCCATAAATTTCGCTGGTTCCGATAATTTTTTTCCACTTAAAAATAGCCTCTTGAAAGCACGTCATCTTCGTCTAGTTCATCTTTACCAATCATCCCTTCAATCTCCCTTAAAAATCTCATAAAAACTTCCGGTGCAAAGGGGTTGGTATCAAGATGGTTGACAAAATAATCTTTATTTTTCTTTCTTCCCTCTACCGTACTAAAAGCACTTCTTATATTAGACGATAAGCGTTTTGCTTTTCTCAAAATTAGTATCTCATCAATAGCTGTGAGTGATGAGCTAATCGGCGACATATCAAGCCACTCACATAGCAAGAAATACTTGGCTCCTGGTACACTCAATTTTACATCCAGGGCAGTTGCTGCGCCCTCTTGAAACATGGTTTTATCAAGATTTGTTTTACACTCAGCCGCAACATAAGCAATATTTGCCTCGCGGGAGGTAGTCTCCTTAAAATCTTGGGTATGAGAGGCTTTGAGAAATATTTTTCTACTAATCGCAAAATCTTGATCCTTGGCTCGAATACTCATCCCACCGCCTTTTGGACTGAGTTTTAAACTTGACTCAAATCGTAGTGATGAAAAACACTGTGTTGGGCCAAAGGATAATTCTTTGTCTTTTAATGAATCTGCAAAGACGGTTGTAACTAAGATAGGTATAAATTCTTCAATAATTGAGTTGTCAAGTTTTAATTGCCCTTTTTGACGGTACAAAAAATCATTGTCACTGTCAAAAATTAGTTCAACGTCAATGTATCGCTTATAGGAGGTTAGATGGGATACCATCTCTGGAACAACTTTCAGATCATCCCCCCTAATGTTTTTAAGCGTTTCCAACCATTTTTTGTAGTATTCGATTGCTTGATTAACACGCCGTTTATCTGTAGGAGGTAATTTCACGTTATCAAGTAAGGCTGCTAGTTTGTCCCCATGTGGTTGAGCTAAATTAAACATAATTTTCTTCTTTTGGGTTGAGTATTTCAAGGGTTTTCCGTGAACGCTGCAGATCGAAATAAGGTGAGGGCTGTACTGTGGCAGCCTTATCGATAGCATCCTTGATTTCATCTTTTACTTGTTCATTCGCTACGGAATAAGCAGATATTAAAGCTTCTATAGAAAGAGTTCTGGCTTGATGTATGGCAAAATAATACTGTAAGTCTTCTCTTTTTGTAAAGTGTAGTATATCTTCTTTGATAATTTTTCCATAACGATTTACAAAACTTCTTTCTTGACGGATATTTAAGCTAATCCCCAATACTTGACGAGCAACTTCTGCAACTAACTCCCCGTTAAAAAAAGGCGTTCCTCTAATATTTGATTCTTTACCTACTACAAATATTATTCTACTATTAGGACGGCATATTCTTAACAATTCTTGCAAAGAATATGCGATGTCTAAGCAATATTGAATGACAGTTAGAAATCTATTACTTCTATGCTTGCGATTAGAACCAAACTCTGATTTTGCCACCTCTAAAATTTTCCAATTTAGTGCTTCAGTAGAACCACGATACTGCTGATGATAGTTAAATACATTGATATAAGGGGGGGACGTAATCACAAGATTGACGCTGGAGTTTGGTAAGGGAACGTTTCTTGCATCGGCATTGTAGGCATTTATCGGCTTTTTACTATAGGGTAGTTTAAGGACAAAAGTAGCGATATTTTCCGCAATTGTAAAAACTCTTGTTTTGGTAATTTTTTTGTTTTCTAAGTCTAGCAATACCACTAATGCTTCATGTAGAATATTAAGGAACTTTTCTTCATCATCAACGGCTAAGTCTACAATTTTCTCTATTAAATCATTGGGTGTAAATTCTCTTTGTATTGTTTGGAATAGTGGCATTCTATCCCATATCTCTGTTTTTAGTTGAGTGAGAAAATAATTGATACATTTTTCACGCTTTGTTGGTGAAAGAGTGATGAATTTATAAGTTTTAGCTAGGATTAAAGCTGCTGGATTGATTTCTGTTCCGCAGGCTTCCAGTCCGAATCTTCCTGCCTCATATAAAACTGTTCCACTACCTAAAAATGGATCAAAAATCACACTATTTTTATTGGCATATTTATCAATCAAAGTTTCGACGAACTGGGGTGAAAATTGCCCTTTCCAAGGAAGTGGATTAGTACGTTGTTTATCTTCAATGTCTAATAGTTCTTGAGGAATTTCTTGTCTATTGATAGGAGTTTCACTAAAAATACTAAAGACAACCATAATTCGGATTTTTACTACGGGGCGTGAATTTATGAATGGAAAGCGGGAACTTGTTTTGTAGATGGCAGGTAAAAATCAGAGATTGTTGGTGAAACCAGCCCCCTACCAATGGCAAATGAAAATTAATTATAATTTTTTGGTGGGTCGGGGCTGGTTTTAAGATTGTGGGTAAAAATCAGAGATTGTTGGTGAAACCAGCCCCGACAAATCAACAAAAATTGATTAGAATTGCTATTTTAATTCATCCAATTTAGCTTTTATGGCCTGCATATCTTGCCACATAAACCATTTCGGAGTCTCCGGTTCACGGGAGGGATTTCGCAACAAGTATGATGGGTGAAAGATTGGCATACACAAACGATTTTCCCATTCAATCCATTGACCTCTAATTTTACTAATGGGCCGCTTGTCGCTTAGCAAAGCTTTGAGGGCTGTTGCACCGGTTAATAAAATAATTTTGGGGTCTAAGATGCGAATTTGTTCGAGCAAGTAAGGTTTGCAAGCTTCGATTTCTTTTGCTGTTGGAGGGCGGTTGTTGGGAGGGCGACATTTGATGACGTTGGCAATGAATACGTCGGTTTCTGCACTCAATCCCACGGATTCTAAAATCTTATCTAACAGTTTGCCCGATCGCCCGACGAAGGGCAATCCGGTTTCGTCTTCGTTTTGTCCGGGCGCTTCTCCCACAATCAAAATTGAGGCTTGAGGATTGCCGCGCCCGATGACGGCGTGAGTGCGGCTGTTGCCCAATTCGCAGCGGTAGCAGCGGTTGCAGTGCTCGCCGATTTGTTCCATATTTTGATAAGTGCCGGGAGGGATGGGAATTTTGGCATTTGCTGGTATTGAATCTGTTTGGAAAGTGGCACTTTGATTGTTATCAAAAAGGCTCAGTTGCAAGTCGCTGGACATAAATTTTACAATTAGGGAGATTTTTTTGAGTCTAGAGTTTATAGTTTAGATCGGGTTTGGTGATTTGAGATTGGCTAGATGCTTGTATGCGATGCTGTCGATCGCCCAATCTCCAATTAAGACTGGCACAATCTCCAATTGTTTGGTTGAGCTCGTACAGGCAAAAATATGTTCTCTAACCCGTTTTTTGACGATCGCGCCGATGCAGGCGAAAAACTGGCCGAGGCAGTTGTGGACGAGTTCGGCAAGTTGAGTTTAATGACACAGCAGGCGGTGCAACCGATTGTTTACGCCTTGCCGCGCGGGGGTTTGCCAGTTGCGGTGCCGATTGCGCGCCGCTTGGGGTGTCCTTTGGATGTGGTTGTTGCGAAGAAAATTACTCGCCCAGATAATTTAGAATTGGCGATCGGCGCTGCAACTGCTGACGGTCACGTCCTCTGGGAAAAGCAAAAGCAGCACAATTTACGCTTGCAAAAATTAGCACTGCCCCTGGCTCAAAATAATGCTCAATCTCTGCTGGCCGATTTGTCTCCTGGACGCCCAAATATCAGCGCGGCTGGGGCTTTGGCGATTTTGGTAGATGACGGCATTGCTACGGGGATGACGATGGCTGTGGCGGCTAAGGCTTTGGAGTCGCAGCAACCGCTGGCTTTGTGGATTTGCGCGCCTGTCGCCCCGGCAGATTTGATGGGATTTTTGGCCAAAATGGCCGATAAGTTGATCGTTTTGGAGACTCCTCACCCTTTTTACAGTGTCAGTCGCTTTTATGGGCAATTTCCGCAGGTTGAGACGGCGGAGGCTTTAAGGTGTTTGCAGCAACAAACAGAATGGCGATCGTAGGTTAAGCTAGAAGGCTAAATCTAAAAGCTCGATCGCTAACACATGAGACCTTGGCAATATTGGTTGGACACTTTGATTCTGTCTACTCAGCACAATCCGCCTCGCTTTGTTGAGTTGGTGATGTTGACTTTGGCGATGATGTTGCTGGGGCTGTGGAGTGTAACATTGCAGTGGCAGTATTTAACGTTGTCTTTGAGTTATATAATTGGTTCGTCTTTTTCAATTTTGGTGCGGGAATCCATCGGCCCACGGCCTCAATTTCAGCTAACTCATCTGACAGCGTTGCTGTTATTAATCATCAGTTTTTATAGTTTTGCTGAACTGATTAGGTAGTTAAGGCCGTTTTGAGTTGTAGAGGCGGGTTTGACAATGTGATTGCGAAGGTGGTGAAGCAATTGCATAACTTATATAGCAATCCTCAGCGGGTTGTGAACTCGATGTTTTTTTGAACTAACCGCGAAGAGGCGAAGGAAGAGAAGATCGAGAGTTCATCAATAATTAGCCATCATCCTATATTCTCATTAGATTGATGTAAAATTATGCGGTTCCCGGCAGGATCAAAGGCATAGATTTCTAGACCGTGAGAAGCTTTGATAATTTCTCCACTGGGCGGATAACCTAAAGCCCAAATTCGGGCGATCGCAGTTTCGATATCGCTGACTTCCAGACACAAACTCATGCCTGTTTTTGCTCGATTTGCAAATTCCGATTTGTGGGAATCTTTGGGTTTGAATATGCCGAGTCTTAAGCCTGGGAGTTGAAACTCAGCATAAGTATTGGGAATATAAGGGTTTGGTTCTATGTCGAGAAATTTTGTGTAAAATTTAACGAGAACTTCTTTATCAAGGTCGGCTAAAGTCACTAGGGCGGCGCTGTATTGGAAACTCATATAAATTGGTAATGGGGAATTTGTAAGGGAAAATTGATAATATTATAACTTTCTATCTATTTAAAATCCTCCAATTCGTCCGACTATTTGAATTTTACCCTGTCTATCGCTTTTGAGAATCACAGCTTCTCCGCTTTGCGGTACAATGTCAGTAATCGCGGTAATATTTACTTGATGCGTTACCATAATAATCGCGCCTTGTGTGTTGCGGTTGTCAACAATTAATTTGCGAATAGTCGCTGTTTGTCTGGCTTCTTTGCTGCTGTCCCTAAAGAACGAGCTCAGCGCTGGAAACGGTTCGACTTTGCCTAAATTTATCAATTTGGCTGTTTCCAAACACCTACACCACTGACTCGATAAAACTCTGGCAACTTTGATGTTGCGGTTGCGAAATTCTGCTCCAATTTGCTTGGCTTGGGTTCTTCCTTGTGCTGATAAATTCCGCTGGGTGGAACAGTCACCCAACTTAAAGTTAGCAGGATCTCCCGTGCCTGGGGCGATCGCGTGTCGCATTGCTACCACCAACCCTGTCTCACCCCGCTGCAACAATTGCCACCCTGCTTGAGTTTGCGCGTTGGTTGCTGCGTCAGAACTTGCAGTTGCAATCATTAAGCCGATCGACAATACTAAAGCTAGCGATCCAAAAAACCATTTCCAGTTAAGGTAAATCCGCGCAGCCATTGTTGCAGAAGTTAGGAATTAACTTATCATATTATAATACAACAAATATTGCTCTATGGAACTCACCAATTTTATTGCTCTGTCTGTCATTATTGCCCTCGTGCTGGGGATTGGGTTTGGAACAATGACTTGGGCTTACTTCGGCAAGGGCAGCATTTCTGTACTCTTTAAAGAACCAATTTTAACTTACCCAGAATTTCCCGATACCGACAGCGGCAGTAAAGCTTCCGTTTATTTTCAACAAGGAATTGAGGCTTATCAGTCAGGAAAGTACCGCAAAGCAAAAGATAAATTTACCAGCGCTGTAGAACAAGTTTCAACTTTGGCAGAAGCTTACCACAATCGCGGCTTAGCTTTTGCAAATTTGCGATCGGATGACGAGGCTGTTGCAGATTTGATCCGTGCCAGCGAATTATACCAACAGCAGGAGGCTGGATTTGCGATCGACACAATTAAACAAAATCTGGCCGCATTGAAGCAGCGCAAATTAGAACGAGAAAAACAAAAAGCAGTAGCGAGATAAAATATTATTTTCTGCCCGTGGAACTAAACCCAAACCTAGAGCTTTGGTCTTAAAAACCCGGTTTCTTTAAGGCCTTAAAGAAACCGGGTTAGTTTACAGAATTCATATTAAAGTTGAACATCAAGATTTAACGTTGTCCCGAATAGCTAAACTTTTCGGGCATTTTCTATTTGGTCAATTTTAGAAATCAGCATTTCTCGGCTAGATGCCACAACTCGATAATTAGTAATTGGATCGTAAGCTTCCCACTCTTGAGTCACTTCGCTGTCTTGCCAAAAAAACCATTCCCGGTAAATTTCGCCGTCATCAATGTCGCCGCACAAGGGAAGCCAATCATCTCCTCCCAAGCTCTCAAAATCTCCTCCTACTAAGTCAATCCAAGCTGCAAGGATACAAGAGTCAATAGCATTATTATTAACAATGACTGCGTTAGAGTCAATAGAAGTTTCGGGAAAACAAAGTGTGGATTTCATAAGCTGTACCTGAATGTTATGTTATTAATTTATAAAAAAATCCTCTACGGCAGTGACAGCAGAATGCCGCTATCTCAACCTCCACAGTTCCCACCTCGAAAAACCTTGACACCCAAAGCGCTCAAATGCCGCTGCTGTATGACTTGAGAGTGCTTTGGGTCAAGTCGCTACAGAGGCTAAATTGAGCCACTTTGCCAACTGGCATAGAAGAAAGCCCGATCGACCAAATATTGCTGGGGAAGGAGCTCGCGCATTAAGGAGCGAAGACAGCGCGACTGCCAATTGTATACTTGGTAAGTTGGCGAGTTTCAGTACATTTTTTGTGATAAAATTAGTAGCAAGCGAACTTTCATACCGACATCCCGGTTTTGTCAAAAGCTTTCCAATAAGCTTTGCAACAGTGGTGCGATCGCCAGTTTTGATTTATTGTTAATTTTGCGAAGGCCCGATCGACTGTTAGGGAAAAAAAATTATGCAAGCAACCAACCAAGAAAGAATTATCGATCTGATAATCCACTATACCAACGGCAAACAGCAACACTTCCAGTTCATTGCGCCAGAGGGAACAGTAGGAGAGCAAGCAACTTTAGGCACTCGCCTGCACAAAATGTTGACGGCAGACCCGATAATTCTCGAATTGGCAGATAAACTGGTAGTTATCCCAGTTCACAACATACAAAGTATTGAAATATCGCCCATTCCTTCCAAATTGCCAGAGGGTGTCCTTCATCCAATGCGAGAAATCAAGATATAGCTAAGGTGTTCTGCATCTAAATTCAATTGAAAAGGCGGGCAAGATGCCCACCCCACGCAAGCTTTTAATAAACAGAAATGTCCCAATTAAAGGCGCGACTACTTATTACAGCTAACAGATTGAAACTACCCAAAAACTTGTCGATCGCAGGGACGATATATGTCGCGTGAGTGAGGGGAATAATTGCAGATTTCGCAGACTTTAACTTACCAGAAAAAATGCTAGAGCTCCACTGTCACACTACTTATTCCGACGGCACTCTCACCCCTGCCGAACTCGTAGCCGCCGCCGCTTCATCGGGGGTTCGCGCCTTGGCCGTCACGGATCACGATACGATGTCGGGTTGGGATGAAGCCTTCGCTGCCGCTGCTTTGCACGGTATAGAAATCGTACCTGGACTCGAACTCAGTACAGTTCACAACGGCCGATCGCTGCACATTTTAGGTTTTTATCCCGATGCAAATAAGTTGCGCGTTCCTTTGAACGATCGCCTGGAAGGAAGGTTTCGCCGATCGCAGGAAATGGTCGAAAAATTAGCAGCAATGGGATACGCGATCGAACTGCCAAAAACATCCCCAGGAATGGCACCGGGAAGGCCTCACATTGCCTCTGCACTTGTAAAAGCCGGTCACGCCAAATCATCGCGGGAAGCATTCGATCGCTGGCTGGGAGATGACGGCCCGGCTTATGTGCATTACGAGAACTTCTCGATCGTCGAAGGCATTGATTTATTGCGAAGTTGCGGTGCAGTACCAGTTTGGGCTCACCCTTATTTGTTTCGCGGCGGCGCTGTTGAGGAAGTCTTAAAAGAATTAGTAGATGCTGGTTTAATGGGAGTTGAAGTATACCATCCCAGCCACAGTTCTAGCCAAATCCAAAAATTGAAAGATTTGTGTCTTCATTATGGTTTGCTGGCAACTGGTGGCAGCGATTATCACGGCCCCGATCCGGAAAGGAAAGCAGCAGATAGCACCCAATTGAATATGCTGCATTTGCCGTTAGAATTGCTCGAACCGATTAAAGTTGCTGCGGCGAGTTTGAAATAGTTTTTTAGGACGAATTTTGCACCATTCTCAATTAGGCTTTTATGAACAGGCAAGATGCCTGTTCCACAAGAAAATTTATATTTTGTGGAACGAGCATCTTGCCCGTTCTGGAGAATGGTGCAACATCTCAGTTATGACGAATTTTGCCGACGTATTCAGTGGTAAAAAAAAAAGGAATCCTTCGCTTTTCGAGGGAGGAATTTGCACTAAGTAAGTCATCAGAAGAAGACCGAGGTCAAGCAGAATATAAATTAATATGAAGTTAAAGGCAATTGCAGGCGAGTTGATTTTACAATGTTACTAAAGCAACTTGCCAAACGGAGCTTATTATGAGTACAGAAGACAGAGCTAAGGCGATCGGCAAAAATTTAGAAGGCAAAGCTCAGGAAATTTTCGGTAATATTACGGGCAACAGAAAAGACCAGGTTGAAGGCAAAGCCAAACAAGCGGAAGCCTCCGCCCGCCACGCAGCAGAAGATGCAAAAAATGCGGTGAAAAATCTGGCAGATAAAGCCAAAAAGTCGATCGACAAATTGTAGAAACTGCGTTATACCAAATCCTGGCTAATAGAATTCGCTTCATATCAAATCCTTTGGTATCAATAGGGTTTGATATGATTTATTTTTGGAATGTGCATAAACTGGGTGACTCCTGCGACATCTCTTCAAAAGCGCAGTGGAGAAGTCCCTACGATTGTTAATTTTACACCGGATTAATTTCGTAGTAAGGACTTCAGTCCTTATCGCATTGCCTTTACGAAAAATTTTTGCTCAATTCTGCATAAAGCCGCCAAAACCTGCGATATCAGAGTATCAACACGCAAAAACTGGACTATGACGAGACATGATACCCCCGTCGAACCCTTAGCAGGTTTAGTTCCTGTAGCGGCAAGTTTCAGCTTGTTGCTTCCACCCACGGGTTGGGAACTCAAACCGATTTCGTTGACTTTGTTACTGTTGGCACGTTACAGCGCTATTTTCCCTGGGAAAATCGAATTATCTCGATGTCATCCGAACGTGCCTGTGAACACCGACGAACAGTTACGCCAACTTCTACAACTCTTGAAAGACTCGCAAGAGGGGAGTAAGGAAAAAGAAAGACTCAAAAATCAATTGTGCCAACTCATTCCCGATTTGCCCGGAATTCGCAAGCATCCTTATCCTAATATTGATTTAGAGGAAATGATGCAGGAAGCTTATTGCGGTTTTATCAAAACGCTTTCGGTATTTTTGCGGGCAATTGACCTCGACAATCTCGCTGCTGATGTGTTGCGAACCCGAGTAGTTCAGCGGTTCAATAAAACTCTCAAGAACAAAGTCTATGACCAATATCGCCGGATGCAGCAACAGATTTTTACTGTTAGTTTTGATGCTCCGATTACGAGCAACCCAGGTGAAAAAATTGAGGCTCAAGAACCGATAGACGATACCACTAGAAATGGGATTGAGCAACTCATCGAGAGAGAACAATCTCAAAATAAGCAGGGCATCGGCCGCAAACTATGGCAGTGTATTGAAGACGATCCGACGGGAGAACTGCGAAACAGTTATCCCAATGAAAAAATAGATAAGACTCAGCCAAACACTCCCGAAAATCGTCGCCCTCGACCGGATGCCAATTGTCACATACTGGCAGTGCGATTGCTGCTGAAAGACCCTCCTGATAAATTATCGGTAATTGCCAGAGAGTTAAATATTGACTATCAAACTCTCAACTCTCACTGGAAAAGAACAGGTTTTGAACTCGTCAAAGAGATTGGCAATAGAATTGCTAAAGAATGTGGATATCAACCGGAGGAATAATGGTGAATAGCATGGATACTTATTTGTTACAAATTCCTCTGGAGCAAACTGCCCGCAATTTAGCTCTGCAATTTGCTTCAGAGCAAGCTAATCCGCAAAAAGGCAAGCAGGTTTATTTCAATACCCTGGCGGTTTGGGCAGTTAACTATTTTTTGGAATGGATGGAAATGGAAACCGATATTGATGGCGGTGATAGTTGGAATCCAGCACTGCGGGCGGTTTTGGATGTCGGCGATTTGGTTTTGCCGGGGATTGGCAAGATAGAATGCTGTCCGGTTCAGCTTGGAGAATCGGCGATTTCTCTGCCGGAAGTGCGAGGAAACCGCATTGCATATATCGTCGTTCAATTTGCGGAACCTTTCGATAAGGTGAAACTTTTGGGCTTTATTCCGGCTGTGGAAATTCATGATGAAATTCAAGAGATTTCTCTAACTAATCTCAAACCCCTTGAGGAATTGTGGGATTATTTGGATCGAATTGAGTTGGCGATTCCGCTGTTGCAAGGTGAAATTGAAGAGTTGCTATCTGATTTGGGAGAAGATGACCCCGTACAAGCACAAGTTCGGGAGAATTTGCAAAACAAATCTATTTCTGAAATTGTGGCAATTTTGAATAAAGTTTTGCACAGTAGTGAGAAATCTGACTGGGGATATGAAGGGGGGAAGGCTTTAGCGGGAAGTGGTTCTAGCGGTGGAGGTTTGGGAAAGAGAGATATATCTTTCTCTCGTGATAAATCTTCACCTGTTGAGAAAGCTTCAGATATTGAGGAGGATGTGAAAGCGGAACTGAATCTGATTGCTGAAGATTTGTTGGAGAAGTTAGCTGAGATTTGGGGAGATAGTGATGATTTTGCCTTGTCATAAATCGGCAATCTCCCAGAAATATGGATAAATTTCCATGACTTGTAGATACTGTCTTGACCTGTCAAGGGGTATCTACAACATTCCCAAGACAAATATCTAGAATTTTTCAGGAATCTGCATAATTCTACCCCAAATTCCCGATCGATATATATACAGAATAAAGGGAAACTCCAATGGACGAACAACGCCTCGCCGCCTATCTCCAACTGATTCAAGCCGTGCTTGAGTGCCCTAGCGGTACAGTAAATGATATTCTCAACGCCAATCGAGACTTAGTTGATGCCAATTTTGTGCAAGTCATGGAAGCGGAAGCGGAGAAGATGGCGGCAGAGGGTAACTCCAATGTAAGTTGGTTGCAAAGTCTTGCTGCATATTTGGCAAATTATATCAGCAGTACAGCAACTTCTGATGAGTATTTATCTTTTTTTTGGGAGGTATTACAAGCAACGATGGAAAGTGGTGGAAATCCTCAAGTTGTCTATTCTATTTTAGGACAAAACTTCGACAAATTGGATTTAAATCTTGCTCAAGTATTACAAGCTTGGGCAACATCCAAATTCACAGAAGTTACAGGGTAAGAGCATCTCAATCATGCTTGACAAAAGCACTTGAGAATTTGCATCATATAGTCATTATTCATCGCAGCCCGTTTTCTTTTTTGTCGCAAGCTACGTTTGAGAGTTGTTTCTTGATTGACAGCATTAAGTGCCATCCGTCTTACTAGAGCAAAATTCTGAGGGCTGTTTAACGAACGAATACGACATTTATCTTCATTAAAAGTAACATCTAAACTCCAAGGCATTTGGTTCTCAATGCTCCAATGTTGACGAATAACACGACCATTAATCGGTGCATCTACTGGTAACGAACTTAAGTAAAAATGCACTTCACGAGTGGTTTTATTCCAAAGATGACGGATTCTTTCCACCATCACAATAGTCCGAAGACCTGCCCATTGTTCTTGCTTATAAAGTCCTCCTAAAGATGCAACTGATACCGCCTTTGCTTTTCTGGTTTCGATGCGATGATGTTCCTTTTCGGTTCGGGAATCATAGCTCACTTCAATTCCCATGAATTCCTGAGTTCTTGCGATATTAAACCAGTCTTTTACTTGATTATAAAGAGTAGGATGATTGCTTTTTAAAGCCAGGACATAATCCGCTTTTTTCTGACGAATAAGTCGCACAATTTCGGTTTGAGTTCCCATCGCATCAATGGTGATAATCGCTCCCGTAATGTCGATTAATTCTAGCAAGGCAGGGATAGCTGTGATTTCATTAGAATGGTCTTCCACTTTGACTTGTCCGAGTACCAAACGCTGTTCACTCGCCCAAGCTGTCACTAAATGTAGGTTTTTTAAACCTTTTTCTCTGTCATAAGAGCCTCGTAAACTTTTTCCATCTATCGGGATAATTTCTGATGAAACTGAACCCATAATTTTTTGAAGCCATTGGGATAACTTCTCTTCTAATATTTTAGGGTCTAACTTTTCAAAGACTCGACGAAATGTGTCATCGCTCGGAATTCCATTGGGTAATTCTAAAAATTCCTCTAACCATTCTTGCTTACTAAGTCCGTAATTTTCTATGTCTTCCCATCCATCGGCTCCGGCGATTACAGCTAATATGGTGATGATGAGAATGTCTTTAAGTAAGTGTTGTTTGGTTCTGTCTACTCTGGGATCTTGTATGTTATCAAAATAAGTTGATAAGCTCGCTTGTAAATGTTCGACGGATATTGGTTGAGTCCGATTATTCTGCTTCTTTGATTTTTGGGTTGGCGAAACAGGAGCAAATCCTTTTTTCATTGACTTTTCCTCACCAGTCCTGACGAATGATTAAGAAACATTATATAACCACTAATCACTAATGCCAAATCGTATATATTGCCCTTTTTGTCAAGTACAATTTATACCAAATTAGATGAGCTTACCCTGACAGAAGTTACCTCAGAACAAGCTGCATACATCGCTGCAGTTATTGCTCAATTTGGTAATTTAATTCAGCAGTTTCCCCTGGGGCGGCGGGCATGGAATTTAGAAATTTGTATTGCTTGTTATACCGCAGCCTTAGAAGTCCGTACCCGCAAAGATTATCCCGAAGATTGGGCTATGACTCAAAACAATTTGGCGGCCGCCTATAGTGACAGAATAGAGGGTGTGAGGGCGGTGAATATTGAACTTGCGATCGCCTGTTATACCGCTGCCTTAGAAGTCTATAAGTGCGAGAATTATCCCGAAGATTGGGCAATGACTCAAAACAATTTGGGAAATGCCTATAGTAAGAGAATAGCAGGAGTCAGGGCGGGGAATATTGAACTTGCGATCGCCCGTTATACCGCAGCCTTAAAAGTCCGTACCCGCGAGAATTATCCCGAATATTGGGCAATGACTCAAAACAATTTGGGGGAAGCCTATCGTAACAGAATAGCAGGAGTCATGGCCGAGAATATTGAAGAGGCAATTTCTTGTTTCCGCTTAGCATTACAAATTCGCACTCCTACTACTTTCCCTTTAGACTGCTTGCAATCTGGTAGAAACCTCGGCAATACCGCTTTCACTGCTGGCTTCTGGGATATCGCCCTGGAAGGATTCGAGCAAGCAATCCAAGCAGTAGAAAAAAGCAGAAGTTGGGCAACTTCAGACGATATCCGCCAACAGATTATAGCAGAATCTATAGAAGTTTACGAAAAGGCTATTCAAGCTGCTGTCAACAACAATCAACTGGAAAAAGCCATCGAATATTGTGACAGAACCCGTGCTCAGCGTTTAGTCGATTTAATGCACAGCAATGATTTGTATGCTAGCGGGGAAATCCCGCCGGAAGTGCAAAAATATTTGCAGGAATTTGAAGCGAAGCAGCGGGAAATTGACGCAGAAGTCGAACAACTCCGCAATCCATCTGAGGGGAATAAGGGATTAGCTGGTGTGGGGAGTCAGTCGCGGAGTCGGGCGGATACTTCTGCTTACACGGAGAAGATTCAAGAATTGGAAGCCCAGAAACAGCGAATCTGGGAAAACATCCGCAGTTTAGATCCAGTTTTAGCTGGACAAGTTCAAGTCTATCCGATGCAGTTTGCGGCGATGCAGCAATTGATTGACAATTCGCAGACGGCGATTCTCTGTTTTTATACCACGACAGATGACACTCATGTTTTTGTGATTTACAAGGATAAAGCGCCGCAAATTCACACTTGTCAGGGAGAGGGTTTGGGAATTTTTCAGAAGTGGATTTTTGAGAGTTGGTTGTCGCCTTATTTGCTGGATCGGAAAATTTGGCAACAGGGGATAGGTGAGTTTTTGTCTCAGTTGTCGCAGCGGTTGAAAGTTGATGAGTTGATTGGTATAGTCATTTCAAATAAGTATGAGACACTAGACTGCACAATAAGCACGAATAATTTCATCAAGAGATGTGCCAG